>CANHSL010000027.1 GCA_947463385.1 Flavobacteriales bacterium | reverse complement strand
TTCTTGCCCAATAGCAAACAAACAAGCAGAAATATTTATAGAAACTAAAAGGAGCAGCGATGCCGCAATGAGCCAAGCGGAACGGCCATTCGTTGGATTTTCTTTCGGATTCAGGCAGCGGCTTGTCAATTCTTCGCTTACCGGTATTCTGGTTTTAAAAAAAACTTGCTCAGTCTTCATTTGATTGGTGTGTTTTAAGTTTGGTTCGTGCACGAAAAAGTAGGGATTCAATCGAAGCAACAGAAACATTCATAATCGATGCGATTTCTTTGTAGCTCAAATCATCCATGGCATATAAGGTCATGGCAATGCGTTGTTTTTCTGGCAAGGACTGAATTTGTTTCCAAAGGCTCCACTCTGCTTCCTTTAAAATAAACATCAGCTCGGGTGTTTCTTTTGTTTCAATCGGTAGAGAATCAAACAAACTCAACAAGATACCCTTCCGCTTCTTGCGATTTTTAGCCCGTAAGAATTCATTGCATTTATTCAAGGTTATGCGATGCATCCACGTATGGACGCTCGATTCTTCTTTAAATTGAGGCAGGCCAATATATACCGATTTGAAAACTTCTTGGGTAACATCCTCTGCATCCTGACGATTACCCAACAGGTAAAGGGCTGTATTTAATAAACGAGGCGCATGCAATTCAAAAAGCTTTTTGAATTCACGTTCATTTCCTTGCCTTAATTGTTCTATGTTTGGCATGCAAGGGCTTAGTTGCTGTTTTTTATAAAATCTTGCACGGGTTAAAGGTAAGATTTAAGTGTAAAAGTGTACCTTTAGGGCGCTTTGAAAGAATCTAAGTTTATCGGAAAAAATAAAGAAAAATGGCAGCGATTCGAATCGATGCAAAAGGATCTTTCAAGCGATCCGGAGGCCCTCAGTAATTTGTATTTGGATATTACGGATGACCTGGGATTTGCACAAACCTATTACAAGCGAAGAACGATCAGGGTTTATCTTAATCAACTGGCACAACGTGTCTTTATTGGGGTAAATAAATATCAAAAGTTTTCATTTAAAAACGTGGTAGACTTTTGGACCATTGAGCTCCCGTTGGAGTTATACCGCTCAAAAAAATACATGGGTTTCGCGTTAATAAGTTTTTTAGCTTACATCGCCTTGGGCTGGATCTCAAGCAGCGTATATCCGGATTTTACAGCTACCGTGTTGGGTGAAGGATACGTTGAAATGACCATGGAAAACATCGAAAAAGGCAATCCCTTGGGTGTTTACGAAGGAAGCAGTTCCTTTATGATGTTCGTTCAAATCACGGGTAACAACCTCATGGTTTCCATCCTAACCTTTTTTGCCGGAATATTTTTCACGCTTGGTACGCAGTTTTTCCTTTTCGGGAATGGGGTAATGCTTGGTGCATTCCAACATATGTTTTTAAAAAAGGGCCTATTAATTACTAGTTTCTTAGGGATTTGGATCCATGGCGCATTTGAAATTTCAAGCATAGCACTCGCAGCTGGCGCGGGGATTACCGCCGGTTCTGGCTGGTTGTTTCCGGGAAGTTTTTCGCGATTACAGGCCTTTAAAGCAAGTTTTGCACGAGGGGCCAAAATCATGCTGAGCATCTTGCCATTCATCGTACTTGCTGGATACTTAGAAAGTTATGTTACCCGAAATTATGATACCTTACCCGATGCATCAAAATGGACCATTATCCTTGGTTCATTTATTTTGATTGGCTTTTTATATGTTTTTCTGCCTATTTATCAAGCGCAACGCTATCCAGCGCGCTTATTTGAAGAAACCAATTTTAAACAACCGCATCCAGAAACCATTGAATTATTGAGTGTTCGGTCTGTTTGGCAAGTTTATCGGCAAGGCATTGTTTTGTATTTTCAATCCTTAGGAAGCACCATGAAACCAATTTTCAAGGTGGTTATGCCAATTGGACTTAGCTTAATCCTTGTTCGTGCCTTGTTTTTCCCTGAGGATTTAACCTTTGTATATTGGTTCGATTGGGCAAGTCACCTGTCGTTTATGTTAGGATATGCATTCAGTACGCCCATAGACATATTGATCAGCCTGCTCTGGGTTGCGTTAATATCCTTTATGTTTTTACTGACGTATCACGTTTTATTAATCAAAGCTAGGTTAAGCTCCTTGTCGTGGGCTAGTTATGCTCGGCACATGTTTCTGCGGGTGTTTGTGCTGTTTTTACTCTTGTTGATCCCGATTTTCATGTTTCCTTGGTATTTCTTATTGCCCACGCTTCTAGCCTACCCCTTTCTGCTTTATCTCCCTTTTTCTGTAGCATTTCCCGAACAATCGCTTCCGCAAGCAATCAAAAAAGGACTGCGATACAGTGCAAAATCCTATTTTACCTTGTTCGTTTTAATGGGCATCGGGCTCCTTACCATTGCAGCCATTTGTCAGCCTATTTCAGGCGTATTCAGTATTCAAAATGAAGTGCCAGACCTTTTAGACCTCATCGTTAATGGAACAACCCCATTTCTTGATAATGCGGGATTAAATAGTGTGTATTGGACAAATATATTTAGGGAGCTTGTTTACCTTGTCGTTTTATTATTTACCCTAGTTTTTTGGTTTGTATTGCTTTCCTTATCCTATTTTTCTATGCTTGAAAAACGGGAAGCCGTAAACCTAAAAAAAGAGGGCAAGCATTATGGTGAGCGCAGTCGATTAAAAGAATATATTGAAATTCAAGACCAATGAAAGCTACCGTATTGAATTTACTTATATCCCTAAGCGTTGGTTTAAGCCTGGCGCAACACCCCTTAAAACAGGAGTTGAAAAATACAAGCTATCCAAAGCAAGGCAACGATCATTTAAAGAAAGAATGGAATAACAGTCCGGGAGGAATTATTCAATCATCCGACAATACCGATGAATATGTAATTGAAAACAAACAAGCTTATTCTGACAGCATTTTAGCGCATTATCATGAAAAATATCAGCAGCATCTAGCCAAAAAACAAGTTCGGGAGAAAAACTTACTTAAAGAACCGGAACTTCCGGAAATGCCAAGCATCGATGGACCGGATTTTGACGAGCCAGACATCGCAAAGCCGGGGACGATCCCACCGTGGATTTTAAATGTCTTACTCTTTATTGTCGTGGGATTGGGATTATTCATCCTCTTTTATTTGATCATTAAAAATTCAGGTAAATCCTTAACTAATTTTAAAAGGTATGATGATTATTGGAATCCTGAAATCGTTCCTGTATCTGACTTAGAAAAACGCTTAGCGCAAGCCATTGCCAAAGAAAAATACAGAGAAGCTGTCCGGATTTATTTCACCCTTATTTTAAAAGAATTAATTCGGCTTAATCAAATTAAATGGACACGTGAAAAAACTAACCATGAATACCTTATTGGGTTAAAAAACTCGGAGTTCCGATCCGCATTTCAATCCTGTATTCATGTGTTTGATGTGATTTGGTATGGTGAATATGAAATTGATAAATCCCGATTCAATGAAGTTGAACCTACCTTAGCAAGCTTCCTAAATACCTTAAAAGCACATGAATAAACGCTTGCTTTTTATAGGACTAGCCTTGATATTCATCCTTGGAGGAGGGTTGATATTTTTAATTCAAGGACAGCGTGATGGGCTTGCCTCTGGCTATAAAAGTTCAGATTGGTATACCAAATATGAGTTTGATAGTAAAGATCCCTACGGCTTGTATTATTTTAACATGCTGTTGCAACAGGCCGTGACCAAATCGAAGATTCAACAGGTATCGAATGAAAACGGATTGGATACTTTATTACGTACGAATCAACGCACACTCTATGTGATGGTTGGTGATACAGTCACCTTGAACCCTTCCCAATTTCAAAACATCATAACCCGGGTTAAAAAAGGAGATGGGTTAATGTTATTTGCGAATAAAACATATCAATGGGTTTATGACAGCCTAAACCTGGTGGGAAATATTAGTTATGCGTATGATCGGGTAATTCCATTGAAAACACTCAATAGAACTTATAGGTTGTACCACCTCTATCAAGCAGATACGATTTCGGCCAGAACCTTCGGAATACAACCCTGCAATAAACCGGTACTCAGCAGCACTAATGGCCTAGTGGTTGAAACCGCGTTTCCTGTTGGCAAAGGACAAGTATTAATGGGCTTTTACCCGAGGGCCATTGTAAATTACCAACTATTAAATCCTGCGGGAGAAGCGCACGCAAAATTTCTGATAAGTAAGCTAAAAACATATGATCGAGTATTGTTTCTTAGTTATGCCGCCTTAAAATGGCAATCAGAATACAATTGGGAGGATTCGGTCCAAGAAGAAAAAGATTCGTTACTTAAGCTGATTAATGAACATCCCGCCTTAAAACATGCCACCTTTGCCTTATTGCTCGGATTGGTATTGTTCGCGTTTTTTGCAGGTAAACGGAAACGCGCCATTGTTCCACTTCCGGATGCTCCAAGTAAGTTAACGGCCACCTACATTCAAACCATTTCATCGATTTACCAGTCGCACGAATCCCCTTCGGTCGCCTTTAATCTAGTCAAACAACAATTCTTCCACGCAATTCTCCGTGCATTCTATACGGATTTAACCAAACTATCCATGGACGATAAACTTCGTGTTTTGAAGGAAAAGACTGGCTTAGCGGATCGAATCATTCAAGAGACATTGAACTTGATTAATGCCCCGAGCGATCAAGTCGACATGGCGCATGTCTATTTAACAGCAAGAAATACACATAGTTTCTTATCCAAGGCGGGAATTATAAAAACACACGAAAATCCAAAACAATTCCCAATAAATGTCAATCGAAATACCACCTTAAGTTTCTTTCTATTTATGCTTGGGATAATCTTTGTGTTTTATGGATTTTACAGTGCTGCGCATTCCAATCCTATAGGTCCAGGCATTGCTGTTATTGGCGGCATACTCATCGGACTTGGAATTTTGAGGTTCAGAACACCGTTGATACGCATTGAAGATTCAGAAAGCACTTATTATTTGCCCTTAATCGGACAACGAGTTCCATGTACAATCACCTACAATGAACAGCAGAATGAACTTGAATTTTACAGCACCAACGCGCGCCGTAGCCTTAGTATTCCACAGTGGGATTGCGCGCGGTTTCCTTATTCAGAATTAGTCACTTATATAAAACAAAAACATCATGGAAGAACAACAACCAACGGATAAACTAAGTTTCGAACGAAACAATTCGGAATTATTATGGGTTGCCCAAAAAGTTAACGAGTTACGTGCTGAAATTGGCAAGCATGTGATTGGACAGGAGCATATTGTTGAACTTATTTTAGCAGGGGTATTTGCGAATGGGCATGTATTACTTGAAGGGGTTCCTGGGGTAGCAAAAACCTTAAGTGCCAAACTGATCGCCCGATTGATGAAGGTAGATTTTTCAAGAATCCAATTCACTCCTGATTTAATGCCTTCTGACGTCATTGGAACCAGTGTTTTTAATATGAAAGAAGGGCGGTTCATTTTTAATAAAGGCCCAATATTCTCGAACATCGTATTGATCGATGAGATTAACCGTGCGCCCGCTAAAACTCAAGCCGCATTGTTTGAAGTGATGGAAGAACGTCAGATTACGTTTGATGGCGTTCAATATCCTATGGAGTTTCCATTTTTAGTAATTGCAACCCAAAACCCTATTGAACAAGAAGGAACCTACAGCCTTCCCGAAGCTCAATTAGACCGCTTTATTTTTAAGATTAAAATGGACTACCCAAGTTTAGAAGAAGAGGCGCACATCTTAACCAGGTATAAGGCAGCAAATGGGCCAATCGATATGGAAAGCATTACGCCATTATTTTCGAGTGAAGACATCAAACGCGTGCATACATTGATGCAAGAAATGGTCGTTGAAGCCAGTTTAATCAATTATATTGCTGCTATAACACACCGAACGAGAAGTCACGCCAAACTGTATTTAGGTGCCTCTCCTCGTGCATCGCTTTCTATGTTAAGGGCAGGAAAAGCGCTTGCCGCATTGCGTGGTAGAGATTTTATCACACCAGAAGATATTCAATATATTGCGCTGCCGGTGCTTACCCACCGTATAATCTTGACTCCTGAAGCTGAAATGGAAGGAATCACTACCGAAGAAGTAATTCGTCAAATACTTGCAGAAATCGAAATACCAAGATAAGATAGATGCGTCAAATTAGCCTGAGTAATCGGTTTTTCTTTTTGTTTGGCCTTGCGGTTATCATCACGGCCATGGGCTATGTATCTCATCAAATCATTTGGTTATCCGCCATTTCATTTTATGGCATCGGGCTGCTATTAATCTGTGATTTACTCTTCTTGTTTGTGGTGGTAAAACCGGTACGCTATGTAAAACATTATCAAGAAAAACTGAGTTTAGGCGATCGGAATGCTATCAAATTAACCTTAACAAACATTGGAAAGACAAAAGTTTGGTTTACAGTAAACGAAGGGTATCCTGTGGATATGCAAGAACGAACTAAACACTATGAGGCCTCATTAAATCCTTTAGAAAGCCTAGAGATTTCGTATGAATACATCCCTAAAAAACGTGGAATTTTTGGGTTTTCGGATACCTACATTTTCACAAAGTCGATTTTTGGGTTGATTGAGCGACGAAGTATTATTTCACAAGCTACACCGATTCATGTTTACCCATCGATAGTGCAAATGAAGCGTTATGAACAAATGCTTTTTCAGCAAAACAAAATACAATCAGGGATTAAGCGTGTACGAAAAATTGGCATGTCAAGAGAGTTTGAACAAATTCGGAATTACGTGCCCGGTGATGAAATTAAAAGCATCAATTGGAAAGCTACGAGCAGGAAAAATGAATTGATGGTTAATCAATATCAAGAGGAAAAATCTCAAAATGTTTACTGTATTATAGACAAAGGGAGAATTATGCAAATGGAATCTATGGGCCTAAGCATGCTGGATTATGCCATTAATTCAACCTTAGTTTTATCCAACATTTGTTTGCATAAGAGTGATAAAATCGGACTGTTTACCTTTTCGGATAAACTCGGAGCAACGCTGAGTGCGTCAAATAAGCGCATTCAATTAAAGAAAATACTCGAGGTGCTTTATGCACAAAAAACCACCTTTCAGGATTCAAACTTCGAACTCTTGCAACAGCATGTGAATGATAAAGTAAGAACCCGCTCCTTGCTTCTTTTATTCACCAATTTCGAAAACCCGTTTACCTTACAGCGATCACTCCCTTATTTACTTCAGTTAAAAAAGAGAAACTTATTGGTTGTGGTCATGTTCAAGAATGAGGAGCTTGAGCAGTTTTCAACCTTGAGTCCTACGAACCAGCGTCAATTTTATCAAGGAATCTTAGCGAGTAAGATGTTAATTGAAAAGGAGAAAATGGCGAAACAACTGAATGCCATGGGCATTCAAACGATTTTAACAAAACCTGAGGAATTATCGACTGCAGTAATTAATAAATACCTTACCCTCAAAGCAAAAGGACTTTTATAACCTTGATTAACAACTCGGCGCACTTATTTGTAACTTTGTAAAAACAATTAAAACATAAACTCATGGCTTTTGAACTCCCTAAATTACCTTATGCTTACGATGCGCTTGAACCGCACATTGATGCGCGGACTATGGAAATCCACCATTCAAAACATCATCAAGCATATACAACCAACCTAAACAATGCGATCGCAGGTACTGCCCTTGAGAACGCAACGATCGAAGAGATTTTATCAAATTGTATGGAAACCCCGGCTGTACGCAATAACGGTGGTGGATTTTGGAATCATAACCTGTTTTGGGAAATCATGAGCCCTACCGGAGGAGGAGCTCCAACTGGGACATTGGCTCAAGCAATCGATACCGCTTTTGGATCATTTGAAGCATTTAAAGATGTGTTTACCAAAGCAGCAGCCACACGATTTGGTTCCGGGTGGGCTTGGCTTTGTGTAAGTAACGGTACCTTAGAAATCTGCTCAACCGCAAATCAAGATAATCCATTAATGGGCGAAGGATGTAAAGGAACACCGATCTTAGCGCTAGACGTTTGGGAACACGCCTATTATTTGAATTATCAAAATAGACGCCCTGATTATATTGAGGCCTTCTTTAATGTAATTAATTGGGACCTTGTTGCTGAGAAATTCAATGCGGCGAAATAAAAAATAATGCTGAGTTAGGGAAATTTCTGTGGTTGAACCCACCCATAATTTTAATTACAGAAGCCCTGATTCGCTGATTTTTAATGTTACTTTTAAGTTAACAATAAACATACTGGCGTAGAATTATCACTACCCTTTATACATTTGATAAATAAAATTTTTAAATATGGCTGGTTTTTTAAGTTATTTTCTACCAAAAGACAAAGTTTTCTACACGCTATTCGAAGACGCAAGTAATAATCTTCAGACGATTGCAGAAAAATTAGTTCAGGTTGTGCATGAGTCTGATTACAACAAACGCGAAGAAATAATCCAAGAAATGCGAGATATTGAGCATCAAAACGATGAGATTACGCACACGATATTTGTTGAATTAGGGCGAAACTTTATTACGCCATTTGACCGGGAAGACATACACAGCTTAGCCAGTGCCTTAGATGACGTAGCAGATTTTATTTATGCAGCAGGTAAGAAAATCAACTTTTACAAAATAGATCCCTTACACGATGAAGGGGTTCAAAAAAGTGCCGAAGCAATTTTAGAAGCAGTAATAGCCCTGAAACAAGCGGTAATGGAGTTGAGAAATTTAAAAAACACTCAAAAAATCATCGATTGTATAATTAAAATTAATAGTGCCGAAAATAGTGCTGATGTGATTTTTGATTCAAGTATTGAACGCTTGTTTGATTCTGACGTGGATGCCAAAGAATTAATTAAGCGCCGTGAATTATATATGGTACTGGAAACAGCTACGGATAAATGTGAGGATGCTGGAAATGTTATAGAATCAATTGTTGTGAAATTCGCATAATATAAATACGTACTAATCATGTTTATTTTACTCTTAGTTGTTATTGGTATCGCATTACTATTCGATTTAGTAAATGGGTTTCATGATGCTGCCAATTCGATTGCAACGGTGGTGTCCACAAAAGTATTAACCCCTTTTCAAGCGGTAATCTGGGCAGCATTCTTTAATATCTTAGCATTTTGGGTATTTGACATGAGCGTTGGAAATACTGTCGCAAAAACAGTAGATAATACAGCCATTGATTTGTGGGTAATCCTTGCTGGTTTGTTAGCCGCAACTGCATGGAATTTACTCACCTGGTGGCTTGGAATACCTTCTTCCTCTTCCCATACCTTAATCGGGGGATTTGCAGGAGCAGCTGTTACTCACGTAGCCATTGCCAAAGGATCGCTTTGGGCTGGGTTTGGTGTGATTGCCGGAAAAGAAATTTTAACCGTCATCTTCTTTATTTTTCTTGCACCCATAATTGGTGGACTGATTTCTTACCTCATCACGGTAGTTACCATCGCACGTAATTATTGGTATAAATTAATAGTTATTCTAGGGTTAAGCACAATAACTATGTTAACGATGGTTTACATGATTGAATTCATGGATATCAAGCCCATTATGATGTATATTCTTGGCGGGATGATTATCATATTCATTTTAGTATATACCTATCATTACATTTTCTATAGAAACAGGCCTTCTGCTTTGAGGGAAGGCGAAATGCATAAAAAACTTCAACTTTTATCCTCTGCAGCATTCTCACTTGGTCACGGTGGCGCAGATTCTCAAAAAGTAATGGGGATTATTTGTGCGGCCTTATTGGTGTACGGAAACATGGCCCGAAAAGAAGGTAAGGAAGATTTAATTGGCAAACAATTCGCAATCACTGAATTGGTACAAGTAGAATACCATAACGAAGAAGGTAAATTAGAGAAATTCAAACCTGAATATGCCTTTATTGATTCGAATTTATATTACCTGAATCATAAAGATATTGTTGATGTTAAAGGCAAGGTGCTTTACAATAAAAAGGGGAAGCTCGTAGCGAAGGGCTTAAAAAACATTCCTACGTATAAAGCCATTGATAGCTCCCTAACCAAGCTTGAAGTCTACATGAATGGAAAAGCGCTTTGTGATGCTAAAACGAAAGAAGTAATTTTCAAGGATAAAAAACTCAACCCAAATTATGCCTTTGCTGGAATCTTTAGCAGTGTTGTTAATCCAAACGGTGAGCTTAAAAAAGATTACAAAATAAAAACAAAAGTACATTCAGAAACCATGCCTTTTTGGATTGCTTTTGGATGCTATCTCATGATTGGATTAGGTACACTAATGGGCGGATGGAAAATTGTAAAAACCATGGGTTCTAGAATCACGAAAGTAACTCCACTAGAAGGTGTTTGTGCAGAGACCGCTGGAGCCTTAACGCTATTTACTGTTTCTAATTTCGGAATTCCTGTTTCCACAACACATACGATTACTGGATCTATTATTGGTGTTGGAGCAACGCGTCGCTTAAGCGCAGTACGTTGGGGTGTAACCATTAACCTCTTATGGGCGTGGATTTTAACAATCCCTGTGAGTGGCGCCCTGGCAGCACTGATCTATTCCATTATTTACTTTCTTTAAGCTTCTTTTTCAGGTTAACAGTTTGTTTACATTCGGATTATTTACTACATTCACGTCGTAAATTTAAAATTGTAAAACCTATGAAAAAACTGTTACTTTCCGTAAGCGCGCTATTTTTCGTTGCTTATGCATCTTCTCAAGTAATTTGTAAGGGCATTTCTCCGGCTGCGATTGCTGGGAATTATACCTTTACTTGGTCGGATCCTGCTGGAGGCTGGGGCACTCCGGATTTTTTAATTCCAAACACGTGGGTTGAAGATACCCTAATGCTAGTTGAAGACGGTACGCCGGGTACGAATCCTCAAGGAAATCCCATTTCTCAAGAAGGATGTTTTCCTTTGACAAATGACCTGACCGGTAAAATTGCAGTAGTTTTCAGAAACACGTGTGAATTTGGAGATAAAGCAATCAACGCACAAAATGCAGGTGCTGTGGGTGTAATCGTTGTTAACCGTAATCCAGGCGAATGGATCAATATGGGACCAGGAGCTCAAGGAGCTAATGTGACCATTCCAGTAGTTATGCTTGACTTTACAGACGGGATGAACATCATCCAAGAGATGGCAAACGGTCCGGTTGTGATGTTCCTTGGAAACAAAATTGGATTAAATCCAAACGATGCGGGTATGACTGCATCCACTACCTTAATCCCTAAACAAGGTGCCGTAGTTTCTTTCTTGGCTCAGAATGGTTCGGAATTCAACTTTGACTTAGGAACGCGTATTTACAACTTTGGTAACCAAGCACAAGCAAACGTATCGTTAAATGCTACCGTTACGGATCCAAGCGGAAACGTGGTATACAACAATACAGTAAACGGATTGAATATTAATGCAGCTGACAGCGTAGATGTAGATCCAACGCAAGCGAATGCATTACCTCAATTCTCATTAGCTTCTTATCCAATGGGCCGCTATACGTTAACATATACCATTGACTTAGACAACGGCACGCCAGATGACGATCCGTCTGACAATTCAGCAAGTTATGATTTCGTGGTTCAAGATTCATTGTACACTTTTGCTAACGTTGATGTTGCTACAGGAAACGCTGTGCCTAATGCGCATTACCGACCAAGTACAAATAATGCTACCTATTCAATTTGTACCGTATTAAAAGATGCCAACGCGAGTCGAATCGCTGCAACTGGACTTCATTTCTCAGCAACAACCTTGGCTGCATCGGGTGTAACCTTAGATGGTGAGGAAATTGCGCTTACCTTGTACAAATGGGAAGATAACTTTGTAGACTTAAACGACGCTAACTTCGGGTTCACTATCTTAAATCAAGTTGCCGGTGGATTCTATTACTACCCAAGTGATCTTCAAGGTGATTTAGTATACGGTGCGTTTGATCAAGCCGTTGTTTTAGAAGACAATGTACGTTACTTAGCATGTGCTCAAACTGTAAATCTTGATGTTTATTTAGGATTTGAAAGTTCAAGAGACCACACGTGGAACTACAATTACTACGCACAACCAATGTCGCCAATTGAAAGCGATGGCGCATATTTCGCTGCTGGATTTGGTGCTGATGTTCCGAATGCACTTGTTCTACGCGTTATTGATGCGAACAGCATTGGGTTAGATGAAGCGTCAACAGTAAATGGTATGGCCTATCCAAACCCAACTGCAAACAACATCGATTTAACCATTGACGGTGAAGGAGCGGCTAACGTAGTTGTTACTGATATTGCAGGTAAAATCGTTTCTACACGTGCTATCAATTTAGTGAATGGTACATCTAACTATTCATTGGAAGGATTAACAAACGGAATGTATATTTTCAACGTTACCCTTGAAAACGGAAAAACTGCACAATTTAATGTAGTTAAGAAATAAACTCCATAGATTTTATTGGAAAGGGGCTTCGGCCCCTTTTTTTATGTGCTCCTTTGGGTATCTTTGCAGTATGAAGAAACAGGCTTTCACCGTTACGGCTGCCCTTCCCTATGCCAATGGACCACTGCACTTAGGACACGTGGCTGGAGTATATTTACCCGCAGATCTTTTCGTTCGCTTTTTGCGTTTAAAAAAAGATGATGTCTTGTTCATTTGCGGAAGCGATGAGCACGGTGCGGCCATAACCCTTCGAGCTAAAAAGGAAGGCATAAGCCCTCAAGAAATCGTAGATAAATACCACCACCAAATTCAAGATGCATTTCAGCGCTTTGGGATTTCCTTTGATATTTATCACCGTACAAGCAGTCCGCTTCACCACAAGGTCTCCTCGGACTTTTTCAACACCTTGCACGAAAAGAATGCCTTTACACAGGAAACTTCTATGCAGTACTATGATGAATCTTTTCATCAATTTCTTGCCGATCGCTACATCACTGGAACTTGTCCGAAATGCCAGCATCCCGCCGCATATGGCGACCAATGTGAAAAATGTGGTTCTGATTTAAGTCCAAGCGACCTCATTAATCCGATTTCAACGCTTTCTGGATCTACACCCATTTTAAAAGAAACCTCGCATTGGTATTTACCCATGAATGCACACGAAGCATGGTTAACGGAATGGATTCAGCAAGGAAAATTAGACGGGGTTCAACAGCACAATCCATCCGAATGGAAAAATCAAGTCCTCGGTCAATGTATGTCGTGGATTAATGCCGGATTAAAACCGCGGGCAATGACACGTGATTTAGATTGGGGCGTACCAGTACCATTGCCTAATGCAGCAGGAAAAGTACTTTATGTTTGGTTAGATGCACCCATTGGTTACATTTCAGCAACCCAAGCATGGGCTACTCAGCACGGAAAGGACTGGCGTACATACTGGGGGAAAACCGAGGCCGTAGACCGTAAATTAGTGCATTTCATAGGAAAAGATAACATTGTATTTCACGCGATAATTTTCCCGATTTTGCTTAAAGCGCATGGGGACTTAATCCTTCCAGACAATGTGCCAGCCTACGAATTCCTTAACCTAGAAGGAGATAAATTCTCTACCTCACGCAATTGGGCGGTATGGTTGCATGAATACCTGGATGCCTATCCTAATAAAATTGACGAATTAAAATATGTGCTCACTTCGATCGCTCCAGAGAACAAAGATTCGGAGTTTACCTGGGCGGATTATCAAGTTCGCGTAAATTCTGAATTAGCGGATATTCTGGGGAACTTTGTCAATCGAACGATAGTTCTTACCCATAAATATTACGAGGGCAAGGTGCCTGAAGCCGGTGAATTAACTACAGTTGAGCTTGCGTTATTTGAAAAATTACACGCCGTTGAGTCACGCATTTCTACCTTAATGTATGGCTATAAAATCCGTGAGGCGCAACAGGAAATGATGAACATTGCTCGCCTCGGAAACAAGTACCTTGCCGATGAAGAACCTTGGAAAAAACTAAAAACAGATCCCGAACGGGTTCCTACCATTCTGAATACTTCCCTGCAAATTACCAGAGAATTGGCCCGAATGGCGCAAGTGTTTTTACCACAGACTTCACATAAAATCTATCAGATGCTTAACGTAGCTTCGGATGAATGGAATACCGTACTTCCGTTAATCCCTGCAGGACATACACTAAATCCTGCGGAGATCTTATTTGAAAAAATCAGCGATGAGTTAGTAACTGAAGAAAAAGCTAAACTTACACAAACAACCACTCCTAAAAGCCCGTACCCCGCCATGAAAGAATTGATACAATTTGATGATTTTACAAAAATGGATATTCGCTTAGGCACGGTGCTAAGCGCGCGTAAAATGGAAAATGCAGATAAGCTTCTCGTATTAACAGTTGACACGGGAATCGATGAACGAACCATTGTTTCAGGAATTGCTCAGCATTATTCTCCGGAGGAGATTACTGGGAAATCCGTAGTTGTATTAATGAACTTAGCTCCTCGAAAAATTCGCGGCGTCGAATCCATGGGGATGCTATTAATGGCCGAAGATACTGAAGGAAACTTGAGTGCCTTGGTTAGTGAACGTGGTTTTGAAGGTGGCCCTACGATTGGATAAAACCTACACGTAGCCTTTATCTTTTGCCCAACTGCTCAATTGTGCTGCGTTTGGCAAATCCAATTTCTTTAAAATGTTATGTCGGTGTGTTTCGATGGTTCGGTGAGAAACAAATAATTTATCGCCAATTTCTTTGGAGGTTAGGCCTTGTGCAATGAGTTTAACGATTTCGATTTCCTTCATCGTGAGTTCTTTTTTCTCTGACTCATCTACGTTTAAAAGTGAAGCGAAATAGCGGTCTTTGATTTCTGCCGCGATAAACAATTCCCCTTTCCATACGGAATGGATGGCATTAATCAACTCACTTTTGTTGGTGTTCTTAGTCAAATATCCCTTAGCTCCTAACGAGAGAAACTTCTTTACATACGTGATGTCATCGTGAAGCGACAACCCAATCACGCGGGTTTTTGGTAGGGAATCTAAAATCTTTGTAGCCGCATTCAATCCGGATCCACTGCCCAAATTTATATCCATTAATACAATATCGGGTTTGTGTATGATGGCTTGGTCAAAGGCCAAGGCTTCTGAATCGGCTGTACCGCATACTACAATTTGAGGCGCATCCTTTAATAAACTTGACCAGGCTTCACTAATGAGCTTGTGGTCATCAACAATAAGAACTTTAATGGTATCACTCATGGGCTAGGCCTTTTGAGTAAAGTTAAGCATTCAAGGCTTCAGCACCACCAACTATTTCTAAAATCTCATTGGTAATTGCCGCTTGTCGCGCTTTATTGTAGCTTAAGGTAAGTGAACGCTTCAAGTCTGAGGCATTATCTGTTGCTTTATGCATGGCAGTCATCCGTGCACCGTGTTCCGCCGCTACCGAGTCTAATAATGCCTTGAAGAGCTGTGTTTTTAATGACTTTGGTATCAATTCAGAAACAATATCTTCTTTATTCGGCTCAAAAATGTAATCACTCGGTCCAGATTCCACACCTACTCCTGGTATAATTGGAAGAAAATCTTCTACTTCAATCGACTGATTGGCTGCATTTAAAAATCGATTATACACGATTACGATTTTATCTACCTCTTTCGAACGAAACAGTCTCATTAATTCTTCCCCAATTTCAGCTGTCCGATCAAAGATTGGATTCGCCATGATATCTTCTAGGGGAGCAAGGGTATCATTTACAAAATATGCATCTGTTTTCTTAAGCACATCTTTAATTTTCTTCCCTAAACACACTACAGATACCGTGCTTTGCGCAAAATCATTCTTGATCAAGGAATTCACGCGCTTAATAATATTGCTATTAAATCCTCCACAAAGGCCCCGATTTGATGTTATTGCAACAATCAGTACACGTCCTTGACCACGGTTTTCGGCATACATATTTTCAGATAAGTCCAAGGAGCTACTTACATTTTCTAGGATGTAACGCAATTTTGATGCATAGGGACGTAAGCGCGTAATAGCATCTTGCGCACGCTTCAATTTCGCAGCAGATACCATCTTCATGGCAGAAGTAATCTGCATCGTTGAAGATACTGAGCTAATTCGATTACGTATTTCCTTTAGATTTGGCATAGCAATTCAAACTTGTAATTAGTATTTTCCTGCGATGTCTTTAGCACATTTTGTTAACACATCTGTCAATTCATCCGTAAACTGACCCGCTTTAAGCGCAGCTAATACGTCTGGGTGATGGCTTTCAACGAAGGTTAAGAAATCGATTTCGAACTCTTTCACTTTAGCTACGGGAACATTTTGCATTAATCCTTTAGTTCCAATGTAAATAATAGCAATTTGCTTTTCTACTGGGAATGGATCGCCTTCGCGTTGCTTCAAAATTTCTACGTTTCTTGCCCCTTTATCAAGTACGGCTTTAGTTGCGGCGTCTAAATCCGAACCGAACTTAGAAAACGCTTCCAATTCACGGTATTGCGCTTGGTCTAATTTCAGGGTACCCGCCACTTTTTTCATGGATTTAATTTGAGCAGAACCCCCAACGCGTGATACAGAAATACCCACATTAATCGCTGGACGAACCCCTGCATTAAACAAATCTGATTCCAAGAATATCTGTCCGTCAGTAATGGAGATTACGTTGGTTGGGATATAAGCAGAAACGTCACCCGCTTGGGTTTCAATAATCGGTAATGCGGTTAATGAACCTCCTCCTTTTACTTTTCCTTTCAAAGATTCAGGAAGATCGTTCATTTGAGCGGCAATGGTATCGTCTTTAATAACTTTCGCTGCACGCTCTAAAAGTCTTGAGTGTAAGTAGAATACATCCCCTGGGTACGCTTCGCGACCTGGAGGACGACGAAGTAGAAGGGATACTTCACGGTAAGCAACCGCTTGTTTTGATAAATCATCATAAACAATCAAGGCTGGTTTACCTAAATCTCTAAAATATTCACCGATTGCAGCTCCTGTCATTGGGGCATAAAACTGCATTGGTGCAGGATCAGATGCATTTGCGGCAACAACAACGGTATAGGCCATGGCACCGGCATCTTCTAATTTCTTAACAATTCCAGCAACCGTAGAACCTTTTTGACCTATGGCAACATAGATACAGAATACAGGCTCACCACGGTCGTAAAACTCTCGTTGATTAATGATGGTATCAATCGCTACGGTAGTTTTACCCGTTTGACGGTCACCGATAATTAACTCCCGTTGTCCTCGTCCGATTGGAATCATGGCATCAATTGCTTTAATTCCGGTTTGTAGCGGCTCATTTACCGGTTGACGAAAGATTACCCCTGGTGCTTTACGCTCAATTGGCATTTCAAACAATTCACCTGCAATTGGACCTTTTCCATCAATTGGATTTCCTAAGGTATCTACAACCCTTCCAACCATTCCATCTCCAACTTGAACCGAAGCAATTCGTCCAAGACGTTTTACTGTATCGCCTTCTTTTACTGCTGAAGAACGACCTAATAATACCGCTCCGACGTTATCTTCCTCCAAGTTTAGTGCAATTCCTCGCATTCCCCCGTCGAATTCAATTAATTCCCCGTATTGAACGCCGTTGAGTCCAAAAATCCGTGCAATACCGTCACCTACTTGTAATACGGTACCTACTTCTTGCAATTCAGCTTCAGTTTTTACACCTGACAATTGTTCTCTTAAAATTGCCGAAATTTCTGCTGGTTTTAAATCTGCCATTTTGATTAATTAAATGTTCTTTATTTTACTAATTCTTGTCTTAACTCTTTTAATTTATTTGCAACAGATGCATCGATCTGTTTATCTTCTATTCGAATCACGAAACCACCAAGTAAGGAAGGATCAACGGATTCGGATAGCTGTAAGGACCCTTCAAAAGCCGGAGCTATACGATCCAATATTTCTTGTTTTGTTTTTTCTGTTAACGCGCTAGCGCTGGTAATCGTACCGGAAACTATGCCCCGATGCTTCATGAGTTGGCGCTCGAACTGGTGCGCTATCTCCGGAAGCAATTGTTCTCTTCCGTTTTTTGTAACCAACGTTAAAAACTGCATGGTAACGGGATTAAACCCGTCAAAGATCAGCGGATACACCGCGATTTTTTTATCATCACGCACCACGGGTGAATTAAGGAAAATTCTAAAATCATTTGATTCCTTAACTACCTGTACAAAGCGATTCAAATCTTTTTCCACAGCCTCAACCCAACCTTTTTCAAGGGTAAGGTCCAATAAAGCTTTCGCGTATCGTGCAGCTGATTTTGTTGATGCCATGATTAATTCAATTTGATATCTTCTACCATTTTACTGGCTAGTGCTTTTTGCTTTTCATCAGAAGCCAATGACTCTTTAACGATCGCCTCTGCAATGTCCACAGAAAAGGATGCGATTTGTGCTTTCATATCCGCGATTGCTGCGTTACGTTCACTTCCAATAGCCGCTTTCGCTGCTTCGATTAATTTAGCTCCTTCTACTTTAGACTTATCGCGCGCGTCTTCAATCATTTTTGCCCCAGCCTCTTTTGCTTCCTTAAGAATTGCATCGCGCTCAGCTCGTGCTTCTTTTAAGATTCGCTCATTTTCTGCATGAAGGCTCTTCATTTCTTGTCTTGCCTTTTCTGCCTCTAATAAAGCCTCGTCAATTTTTTGACTCCGTGCATTAACAGCACTCAAAACCGGCTTCCAAACAAATTTAGCTAGGATTAATAACAGAAGACAGAATGTGATCCCTGTCCAAAATAATAATCCGAAGCTTGGTGTTACTAAATCCATTGTATTTTCTTTTTTACCTTTTTTACACTTAAATTAATTGTCCCCGCCAACCGCGGGGACAATCATTGCATTTCGGATACTAGCTTTTTCCAAGCATACCCACAACCACTCCGAAAAGTGCAACACCTTCGATCAAGGCTGCTGCGATAATCATCGCGGTTTGAATTTTTCCAGAAGCTTCAGGATTGCGTGCAATCCCTTCTACTGCAGAACCACCGATACGGCCAATTCCCATTCCAGCGCCTAACACGGCTAATCCCGCGCCAATTGCTGCTACACTACCAAATACTGCCATTGTATATAAATTAAAAGGTTACTAAACTAATGATGATCTTCCTCTACTGCTGCTCCAATAAACAACGCCGACAAAGATGCAAACAAATACGCTTGTAAAAATGCTACCAAAATCTCTAAAACAGATATAAACAATGCCATGGGCACAGACAATAATCCCCAAGCCTCCGACTTATTAATAAAAATGATAGAAATTAGTGATAAAACAATAATATGTCCTGCGGTCATGTTCGCAAATAAACGAATCATCAGGGCAAAAGGCTTCGTAAAAATCCCAACCAATTCAATAGGAATCATAATAGGCAATAAGGCCCATGGAACCCCAGGTGTAGCAAAAATATGCTTCCAATAGTTCTTGTTGCCACTAAACACCGTTACTAATAAGGTGCAAAGCGCCAAAAACAAGGTTACTGAGATATTTCCTGTCAAATTCGCTCCTCCTGGAAACACAGGGATCATTCCAAGTAAATTGTTTACCAAAATAAAGAAGAAAACCGTAGTAATGAACCCAATGTATCGCGTATGCTTTGCTCCATGAATGTTCGGCTTTACAATCTCATCTCGCACGTATACGATGAGTGGCTCAATAAATTTCGCGATACCCCGTGGAGCGACCGCACCATTTTTCTTGTAATACAAGGACGTAGACAACATGACTACCAAAAGAATAAACGACCCAATAAATAAGGACAACACATTTTTAGTAATAGAAAAATCCAAGGGCATGGCATTTTTAGGGTGCGTGCCATGGAACACAAGTTTACCATCGGTTACCTTGTATATTTTTTCATGCAACAATGCGTATCCCTTCGCTGGTCCTTCACCAACGAGATACTCAAATGGTTTGATAGAATCTGCAACAGGAACAGAATTTCCATGATATAAATGTCTTGAACTAAAAATTTTGATGCCATTGTCATAGATAATAACCGGTAAGTAAATCGATGTCCCGTTGTGTCCCTCACCCCACAAATGCCACTCATGCGCATCTAATACGTGGTGCATGATAGTCTCCGTAACATCAAATTTCTTTTCCTTCGTTGCACCCGCTGTAAAGGCAACACATACTAAAAAAGTAAAAATGCTTAAAAAACGTAATATTGTTGTTCGACTCATTTTAAAATTGGCCTGAAAAATTGGCGCAAAGGTACAAATTCTTTTCTGTTATCTTGACTTATTTATTTTCTTTTTCTTCGGAAATTTTCACTTGATCATCCTTTTTCCGAATTGCCTGGTACATTTTAATTGCAAGCATCAATAAGAGGGCAACAGCGAAAAAGCCGATGGTAGCATAAACCCAATTTAAAGAGTCCTTCAACACAATGATAAAAACGATAATCACTAACATTAACGTTGCCACCTCATTCCATACCCTTAGGGCGCCAGAGCCCCAAAAAAAACGATTTGCCCTGAGGTCAAAATAAATTTTCTGACAAATAAAGTGATACACAAGAAGCAAGACTACAAAAGCCAATTTCAAATGCATATATACTTGCTTCAAATAATCGGGAAATGCTATAATCATTAACACACCAAATAGCACCGTCAAAACCATGGCAGGGGTTGTTATTACCCACCATAAGCGCCGTTCCATAATCGAAAACTGCTTTGATAATATCGATTTTTCCGGGTCTTCTTTACCGTTCGCTTCCACATGATAAATAAACAGCCGTACAATGTAAAATAGGCCGGCAAACCAACTCACCATAAAAATGATGTGCAACGCTTTAATAATTCCTACATTTGTTTGAATCCAATCCATGAATCAAAAGTACATTTTTATTGCGATGGTTGGTAATTCAGTGGTAAGGTTTTAATATTGCAGCATGTTTTCACTTAAGGGCCTATTCCTTCCTGTTTTTCTGCTTTTGTCCTTCTTTGGGACCAGTCAAATCCTATCCGTTAGTGGGTATTACGAGGGCATGAATCTGTTCGTGTCCAATCCGATTAAAAATGATGGATATGGGTATTGCATACACAAAGTATTGGTCAATGGAAACGTACTACCAGCCTCCATACAAACGGATTATTTTGAAATCGACCTCACCTTATTTAGTCTAAAAAAAGGAGACGAAGTGTTCATTGAATTGGAACACGGCGAAGGGTGTTCACCCACCTTTGTGAATCCTGAAGTATTGCTGCCCTTCAGCACCTTTGAAGTAGTTTCTATTTCCGCCAATTCAGCGGGAAAGATTACCTGGAGCACCAAAAACGAATCGGGCAAGTTGACTTATTTGGTAGAGCAATATAAATGGGACCGTTGGGTGGTAGCCGCAGAAGTGCTTGGAAAAGGGTCAAAAACTTCGAATCAATACGCCATCGACATTATCCCTACGAGCGGTTATAACAAAATACGAGTTGCCCAAATTGACAATACCGGCCAAAAGCGCCATTCAAAATCGGTTGGGTTTACCTCTACCACTAAATCCATTAAAAAATCTCCCTCAAAGGTAAAGTCCAACTTGTACTTTAAAGCCGAAGGTGTCCTTACTAAAACCAAATATGAACTGTATGATGCGTTTGGTAATCTGCTTAAAAAAGGATTCGATCACACCGTTGAGTGTACGGAATTGCTCAATGGAATCTACAACATTAACTACGATAACAAATCGGAAAAATTCATTAAATACTGATGCTGCTGCGAATTGAACACCTTGGAATTGCCGTTGATAGCTTGGCCGAAAGCATTCCTTTATATGAAGCGCTGCTCAACACCCCCTGCTATAAACAAGAAGCAGTTGGTTCCGAGGGTGTAATGACGGCCTTTTTTCAGGTTGGTCCAAATAAAATTGAATTGCTCGAAGCAACAAGCCCAGATTCCCCCATCGCCAAATTTCTTGCGGCGAAAGGAAAAGGATTTCATCACGTTGCCTTTGAAACAGACAATATCCAAGCGGAAATTGAGCGATTAATTGCTTCGGGATTTGAATTAATTCATCAAAGCCCCAAATCCGGAGCAGACCAAAAAATTATTGCCTTTCTGCATCCAAAATCCAGCGATAAACTCTTGGTGGAACTGTGCCAAGACAAGGTTGACAATGCCTAATAATTTGGATTGTTTCTAAATTATTATTTCATGACAATTTCATGACAATTAACATAGAGTTAATCGTGAATTTTGTCGCACTAGAAACGAGTTATGGCGAAAGAGGTGTTGAAGTATTTACATACCATCGCGTTTACGCATCGGAACTTTGAAGTGACTAAAATCGGTCTGCTTCATGTTCCTTTGGACGAACAATACACTCGATTAAATCCTGTAAAACAAGACGTTAAGCTCGAAGAATTGCTGATGCTTTCTACCTGTAACCGGGTGGAATTCAGTTTCGTATATAATGGGACGGTTGACACCGAATTCATGCACCAGTTTCTGCGGGCAATTTATCCAAGCCTAGGTGAAGAAGACCTTACCTCATTTGTAATAAAACTCGAACATTATCAAGGCATGAATGCAGTGGATCATGCCATGTCTGTGGCATCTTCCATCGATTCGATGATCATAGGTGAACGAGAAATTATTACCCAGGTCCGTCAAGCGTACGAGCATTGTGCATCCATCGGACTCACGGGAGACTTGCTTCGAATCATAAACCGTCACGTCGTTGAAACGGCAAAAAAAGTATACACCAGAACTTCCATTTCTACCAAACCGGTTTCTGTAGTTTCGCTGGCTTATCACCAACTTAAAAGACTACAAATCCCCTTAGATGCTCGATTTTTAATTATCGGTGCAGGAGTTACGAATACCACGATGGGCCGTTTTCTTAAAAAACATGGGTTTAAAAACTTTGCCGTATTCAATCGGACCCTTGAAAAAGCAAGGCTCCTTGCGAATGAGTTAGGTGGCCTAGCCTACCCGCTCCAAGAATTACACCTTTACCGCGATGGATTCGATGTGATTATCAGCTGTACAGGAGCTGACCATCATGTGATCACTCCGGCGCTATACGAACAGCTGCTGCAAGGAGACCAACGCCCGAAAACAGTGATTGATATTGCCATTCCACAAGATTTAGATCCGGAAATCATTGCTAAACATCCGGTTAAACACATCTCTGTAAGCCACTTACAACAGATTTCTCACGAAAACCTGCAAGAACGTTCCAAAGAATTAGCGCATGTGGAACTTATTCTAAATAAAGCCCATAAAGAATTTGAGCAGGTGCTGCAAGTTCGACACGTGGAATTGGCCATGCGGGCAGTGCCAGAAGAAATCAAACGCATTAAGGCAGATGCCGTAAACGAAATCTTTAAAGATGAAATTAATTCCTTAGATGCGCAATCAAGGGAAGTACTTGAAAAAGTACTCGGTTATGTAGAGAAAAAATATATCGCGGGACCCATGAAATTGGCAAAAGAAATTCTTGTTAAACATGGATAAACCACACATACGCATAGGAACACGCGGAAGCGATTTAGCCCTTTGGCAAGCCAATCACGTAAAAGCAAGGTTAGAATACCTCGGATGTGCGGTAAGCATTCAAATCATCCAAACCCAAGGAGACCGTATTCAGGATTTAAGCTTTGATAAACTTGAAGGAAAAGGATTTTTTACCAAAGAAATAGAATCCGCCTTACTCAATGGCGACGTAGACTTAGCCGTTCATTCGCACAAAGACTTAGAAACCACACCACCTCCAGGATTGGTTATTGCCGCTGTATCTGAGCGAGAAGATCCAAGTGAACTCCTTCTGATGCGCTCGGAGTCGCACGACCCTTCCGAAACCTTCGAATTAAAAGCAGGCGCTCGAATCGGAACAAGCTCGGCTCGTAGACAAAGCATACTGCGTAACTTCCGGTCTGATTTAGAGATCGCCGAGTTACGAGGCAATGTTCCCACCCGGATTGAAAAACTGCGCAGCGGACAATACGATGCTATTTTATTAGCCAAAGCGGGGGTTTCTAGATTAAATTTAGACACGAGTGACCTAATCACGCTCACCTTAAACCCTAAAGAATTCGTTCCAGCACCGGCCCAAGGCGTACTTGGCCTCCAAGTGCGCGCAGCAGATACCCAAACCTATGAGTGGGTTAGAAAATTAAATTATGCACCAAGCGAACATTGCATTCATATAGAACGCGAAGTGCTTCGAAACATGGAGGGGGGCTGCCAATTACCGCTTGGGGTATACAATGATGGCGAAGTCGTACACGTTTCTTATGCAAAATCTAAACAGGAAGCCGCTGTGCTCATAAAGTTTCCGTTAGAAGGGGATCAAAATCCAGTTCCCTCTATTATTGAAACCTTACATGCTTTGTAATGAAGGTGTTTATTTCTTCTGAATTAGAAGCGAATCACCCCCTAGTCACCGCATCCATTTCCCTAGGGTTTCAGCTGATACAACACTCCTTACTTTCCTTTTCAGCGGTAGATGGCGTCCCGACTCGACCGTATGACATTGTGTTTTTCAGTAGCCCCAGAGCCTACGCCTTTGGTCAACAGTTTGTTCTTCCAGCAACCAAGGTGGCCTGTGTATCATTGGGAACTGCTAAGCATAGTGCCCATCCCATCGACTGGTGCGGGAATTCACCAAGTAATCCAACACAAACTGCCTTGGATTTCAAACAATGGGTGGGCGAACGGCGGGTATTATTTCCCGTTTCGTCTCGCAGCTTGGGAAGCATTTCATCCGCATTTCCTCCTGCACAAATTGAATGCATTACGGTTTATAAAACGATACTGAACCCACGGGTTGTTGAAGCCTGTGCAGTTTACATTTTTACCAGCCCGAGCAACGCAGAAGCCTTTCTGCTGCAAAATACCATTCCAGGCGGGGCTAAGGTGATTGCTAAGGGTACGAGTACGCAAGAATTTTTACAACAACACGGAATAACATCCACCTATTTTACGGACGAATCGATTCATTGGGAAGAGGCCTTAGCGCCGTGGGTAAACCCATAGAAGTTCGTACCTTTGTACTATGAATCAAGATACGATTGTTGCTTTAGCTACGGGAGGAACGGGTGCCTTATCGGTAATTCGGCTTTCTGGCCCTATGGCAAAAGCGATTACACAAATTCATGTACGCAAGGACTTAGGTTCTATTGCAAGCCACACCGTACATTTCGCCTTATTCAATGCCGTTACCCAGGATTTTAAATCCCGGGTAACGGCATTGGACCAAACCCCTATCGATGAAGTATTAATTACCTACTTTGCGCACGGGAAGAGTTTCACGGGTGAAGAAACCATTGAAATCCATTGCCACGGTTCGTCATATATACAACAAAGTATCATACAATCCTTAGTAGGACAAGGTGCTCGTCTTGCCACTCCGGGGGAATTCACGCAACGTGCGTTTATCAACGGAAAATTAGACCTCTCCCAAGCAGAAGCAGTGGCCGACCTCATCGCTTCTCAAAGTCAACAAGCACATGCGATGGCCTTGAATCAATTGAGAGGGACCTTCTCACACGAATTGAGTGCCCTACGTGAAAAGTTGATCGAATTTGCTAGCCTCATTGAATTGGAATTGGATTTTGGTGAAGAGGATGTCGCCTTTGCAGATCGAAGCGCATTGATTGATTTGGTACAACAGGTCTTAGCTAAAGTCAAGCGCTTAATCAAGAGTTTCGCCTTAGGAAATGCTATGAAAGAAGGCGTTCCGGTAGCGATTGTTGGGGCACCCAATGCCGGAAAAAGTTCCTTGTTGAATTATTTATTGGGCGAGGAACGTGCCATTGTCAGTGAAATCGCGGGGACCACCCGCGATGTGATTGAAGAAACGCTGAACATTGACGGCATAAGCTTCCGCTTAATGGACACCGCGGGGATCCGAGAAACCTCAGAAACTATAGAAGCCATGGGCATTGCCCGTTCTCAAGAGAAAATAGCGCGGGCGCGGGTGGTACTTGCATTAAGTGATGCGAGTAACGCGTCCCAATTGGAAGCAGACCGCGTATGGGTGGATGACCTA
>CANHSL010000026.1 GCA_947463385.1 Flavobacteriales bacterium | reverse complement strand
TTTATTGCGTATATACGAATATACAACTTTTCTTGGATTCGGCTTTTTGTTGTTTTCCACAGCCGGCATCGCACAAGGCACAACATTACGTATTTTTGTAGCATGGAACCCATTCGAAACAAAGTAAAAGAAAGCGGCTTGATTCAATTAGATTTGGCGGATTTCTTACCGAAAGAAGCGCCTGTGAGTTTGGATTTAAGCGAACAACTTTGGCAAGGGTTTGTGCTGAAAGAAAAAGAGTTCAGGGCCTGGATTAAAGAAACCGATTGGTCCGTCTACGCCAATAAAGCGGTGCGCATCCATTGCGCTACCGACGCGATCATTCCAACGTGGGCTTACATGCTGGTTACAGCCGCCTTGGCGGAACATACCACATACGTGGTGTCGGGGAGTGAAGTGGCCATGGAACATTATTTAATTCGCAAGGCACTACAGAATTTGGAAGTATCTGATTTTGTGGATCAACGCGTGATTGTTAAAGGCTGCGCTAACTTACTCGACCAAGAACACGCCTTGACGCAACTAGTACTGGCCTTAAAACCTTACGTTAAATCGATGATGTTTGGTGAGCCGTGTTCTACGGTTCCGATTTTTAAGCGTTAAGCTTCTTCTTCAACTGTAGCAGGAACCAAAATTCTACCGCAATGCTCGCATACCAAAATTTTCTTCTTGGTAACGATGTCTAATTGACGTTGAGGTGGGATTTTGTTGAAACATCCACCGCACGAACCACGCATTACTTGAACAACGGCAAGACCGTTCTTCGCGTTGTTACGTAAGCGGGAGTAGGCAAAAATCAAACGCTCTTCAATGTTCTTCTTAGCCGCCTCCGATGCTTTCATTAATTTGTCTTCATCCTTCTGCGTTTCGCTAACGATATCGTCCAGTTCTTTTTGCTTGATTGATAAATCTGATTTGCGCATCTCTAAACGAGCTTGCGCTTCATCAAGAATTTCTTTCTTTCCTTCGATTTTCAGCTTTGCTTCTTTGCTTCGCTTTTCGTGCAATTTAATTTCTAACTCTTGGTATTCAATCTCCTTGCTTAAGGATTCGAATTCACGGTTATTTCGAACGTTGTTTTGACGTTCTTTATATTTTGTGATCGCGGTTTCAGATTCTTTGGAAGCATTTTTACGCTCTGCAATCTCATTATCCAATTCCTTGATTTCATCTTGAATTTTTCCAACACGCGTTTCTAAGCCGCCAATTTCATCTTCCAAATCACGAACTTCAAGGGGTAATTCCCCACGGATGGTTCGAATTCGGTCAATTTCAGAGTCAATTTTTTGAAGCTCAAAAAGTGCATCAAGCTTCTCGGCAATGCTAACTTCTTTTTTACTTGCAGTGGCCATATTCAAAGGAAATTTATCGGATTTGTATTATTTACAGTTAATTGGACGGCAAAGGTAGGAAATTTTTCCCTAATTATTTCAACTAATAATGCAGAAGTATATTGCTCACTTTCATAATGCCCAATATCTGCAATTACAATCTTGTTTTCTGCACCAAAAAACTCGTGGTATTTGAAGTCTCCACTGATGAAAATGTCAGCGTGTTGCTGGATTGCCTGAGCTAATAGAAAACTTCCCGCTCCCCCGCAAAGTGCTACGGTACGTATGGGTTTCTGCTGCAGTGCCGTATACCGAATCACCCCACAATTAAATGCTTGTTTCAGGTGGCTTAGAAATTCCAGTTCGTCCATGGGTGCTGGCAGTTGTCCAATCATTCCGCTGCCAACCTGTGTATTACTGTTTTCCAAAGCAATTAAATCATACGCCACTTCTTCATACGGATGCGCTGCCTTCATGGCTGCTAGCACCGCGCCTATGTTGTTTTTCTCCAGAATATATTCCATTTTCGCCTCTTGTAGCCTCGTTGGAACGTGTGCTTCACCGATCGTAGGGTTTGCCTTTTCATTGGGCGTGAATGTTCCTGTACCAAGGGTAGCATAGCCACAGTTATAGTAATTCCCAATATTCCCGGCGCCAGCGGCACATACCGCCTCATGGACGCGTTCTTCGGAGTCTACAGGCGTATAAACAACCAATTTGAACAGGGTGTGTTGCTTCGGTTGAAGAACACAGCACTGCGTTAGGCCAATGGTTTCCGCAATTTTCGCGTTCACCCCATCGATGTGATTGTCTAGGTTGGTGTGTATGGCATAAATCGCAATGTCATGTTTTATGCATTGGCGCAAGATGCGCTCGATTTCCGTTGAAACACCAATCCGTTTAATGCCCTTGAACAGGATCGGATGATGCACCAGAATTACATTACTGCCCGTTTCTATGGCTTCCTCTACAATAGCCTCTGTACAGTCAAGCGCCACAAGCACGCGGGTAATTTCCATGCTTGGATCACCAAGTTGTAATCCTGAATTATCGTAATCTTCCTGAAGGTTCAGTGGAAATCGTTCTTCCAAATAAGCCGTAAGCTGAAATAGTTTCATTAAAATGTTTTTGAGATACCAAAGGTAAATCCCATGGCGTTTGCCTTGTGGATGTAGGCATTGTATTTACTGTAGGTGTTGGAAAGTTGTTGTCGATATACGGCTTTTAGGATCATTCCCCATCCTTTTTCGCCCGTATATTGTATCCCTCCCTGAAAATAAACCTGAAATACCGCCGAAGTAAAATCATTGTTCTTGATTTTAAGGGTTTCCTTTTCGTTAGCACCCAAGGCAGTCGACCAGTTTATTTGTTGGATGCTTCGGTTGAAAATCATTGGTGCAATTCCAGCGCCAACAAATACCCTAAATGAACTCCCGTATTGTAAGTTAAGTGCCAAGGGCAATCCAAGGTATCGGTATCGATTCGTATAATTTAAACTGCTGTCGCTGTTGGGGTCATTAAATGCATATTGCTCGCCCTGCTGCAGCCATAACAATCCCGATTCAAATCGTATCCATTTCCCTAAGCCGGTTTGCATCCCAAGGCCATAGCTCCATAAGGTTAATGGGCTTTCATTGGCTCGTTCACCCAAGGGAGTATTTAGAAACGAGGCATTGGGCACCAAGGTGCGAAACGACTGATTTCGTGTAATTTCCATAGATACTTGAGTGGGCATTTTCTGTTGTACCCATGCATTTTTCTTTTTGGCTTGCTGATTTATTTCAAGTTGCCCGAAGCTTGACTGAAATGCAAGGCTTAGGATAAGGCAGCACACTAATAGATATCTAATCATGGAGTAAATTTACGAAAGAATGCTTAACCTATATCAACAGCTTTTTCCTATTTCAGCCCTACCTTTGTCTTCTAAAAAATATATAAGAATTATGACAACTTGGAAAATTGACAACATGCACAGTGAAGTAGGCTTCAAAGTGCGCCACATGATGATTTCAAACGTATCGGGGAATTTTGCTTCGTTTGATGCTACCTTAAACTCAGCAGATGATAACTTAGCAGATGCATCCTTTGACTTTTCTGCTGCAATCGATAGCATTCAAACCGGGGTTGCGGATAGAGACGGTCACTTAAAGTCAGGAGATTTCTTTGACGCAGCAGCTCATCCAACCTTATCGTTTAAATCGACTGAAGTAATTCAACACGGTGGCGAGTGGCAAATTAAAGGGGATATGACCATCAAGGGTGTATCTCATCCGGTTACTTTAGCGGCAGAATTTGCAGGAATCGCTGTGGATCCTTACGGACAAACAAAAGCAGGGTTAACCATTACAGGGAAAATCAAGCGTTCGGATTTTGGATTAACATGGTCTGCTGTAACTGAAGCTGGGAATGTTGTCCTTGGGGATGAAATCACCCTAATCAGTGAAGCGCAATTTGTAAAACAAGCGTAAGCGTAGGATAATAAACGTGTTAAGGGCCTTCGGGCCCTTTTTTTATGCTAACTCGGCCAATTCAATCCACCGATTGGTCTTGGTATCCAAGTGTTCAACCACCACTCCGATGCGTTGTCCTAAGGTCATGAGTTCGTCATTCGATAAATCACCTTTCGATAAGGCAGCGCTTAGTTCTTCTTTTTCGGATTCAAGTAACGCAATGTCTTTTTCCAGTTGATTGAATTCAATCTGTTCCTTATAACTCATTCGTTTCTTCTCGGAACTTTGTTTGTTCTCTTTCGGTTTTTCTGCTTGAACTTCAGGTGCTTTTGGTTTGCGTTGTTCCACCCGATAGGCGGAGTAATTCCCTGTAATATCGACAATCTTACCCTCGCCTTCAAACACGAATAAATGATCCGTAATCTTATCCATGAAGTAGCGATCATGCGAAATCACAACTAAACTTCCTTCAAATAAGGATAAATAACTTTCAAGTGCCGCCATGGAGAAAATATCCAAGTCATTGGTTGGTTCATCCAGCACCAAGAAATTGGGGTTTGCCATCAATACGCGCAGTAATTTCAATCGACGTTTTTCTCCACCGCTCAACTTTGATACAAATTGATAATGCATGTCTCTTGGGAAGAGAAAGCGCTCAAGTAAGTGTGCTGCCGATAATTGCCTGCCTTTTTCTAGGGGGATAAATTCCGCGACCTCTTTTACAATGTCTATCACTTTGGCATCCGCCTTGAATTCAATAATATCTTGTGTATAGTGACCAAAAAACAGGGTGTCACCCACCACGATTTTTCCGCCATCTGGCGCTAATTCACCTAGCAGTAACTTGATAAATGTGGTTTTTCCTGTCCCGTTATTCCCAACGATTCCCAGCCGTTCTCTTCGCTGAAAATTGTAAGAGAATACATCCAAAATTTTCTTAGCTCCATAGGATTTCTTTACGTTGTGGAATTCTACAATTTTTGTCCCCAAGCGTTCCATTTTGATCCCGAGCTGTAATTCTTCAGAACCTACTTTTCTCGAGGCGGCGTTCTTTACATCTAAAAAGGCGTCAATACGCGCTTTTTGCTTCGTCCCACGTGCTTTTGGTTGCCTTCTAATCCATTCTAATTCCGTTCGGAAGGTGTTTTTAGCCTTCTCAATGCTGGAAGCGAGTTGTTCCTGACGCTCGGCTTTTTTGTATAGGTAATAGGAGAAATTTCCATTGTATTTGTAGAGTGTCTTGTCTTCAAGTTCAAGAATCACATCACACACGGCTTCTAGAAAATAGCGGTCGTGAGTAACCATAAACACGGTGGCTTTGCTTGCTGATAAATAGGATTCAAGCCATTCAATCATGTCTAAATCCAAGTGATTGGTTGGCTCATCCAACACCAAGAAGTCGGCTCCGGCGAGCAATACTTTTGCTAAGGAAATACGTTTTTTTTGTCCACCGGATAAGGTGTTAATCAATGCATCAGCATCTAATTTTAATATCCCCAGAATTCGTGAAATTTCCGCTTCTGTTCCCCAACCGTCAATGGCTGTTATTTCATTGCTGAGTCGTTCAACTTCATCATTGTCTTCGGCTTCTAAGGCCTTATTGTAGGCGGAAAGTAAGCCATGACTCTCGTTGTAATTATCTGAAACGATATCCCAAACCGTAGAATCTGGGGTATATGCATCTGTTTGATCCATCCACGCGATGCGTATTTCTTTACGAAAAACTACCGTGCCAGAATCCGCGGATTCTTTGCCATACAAGCAACGCAATAGGGTGGTTTTACCTGCTCCGTTTTTAGCAACAAGAGCTACCTTCTGCCCTTGATCGATTCCAAAGGTGAGTTGTTCAAATAGGATACGTTCTCCAAACGATTTGGAGAGGTTTTCAACGGAGAGTACATTCATGGTGATTATGCTTAACGCAAGCGATCGATCGAGTCAATTATAAGTTTGTCTCTTAGCACTCCCTTGTATCCAAAATATGTAAAAGGTAGTGTACAGGATAAGATGTAAAAACCAAGCCGCACGGAATTGTTACTGTCTGAAGGGGCATCAACGAATAGATAGGTGCTCCAGATTACAAAAAGAAACACAAGGAATGCATTGAGCATTAGCGTGAGGCGAGCAAGGCTCAGCTGGCGATTGATTTTCTTATACGACATCATGGTGATAAAGAGTAAGAAAATCATGCCTAGGGCAAGTAAAAATAAGGGGATCATTTCACTTGAAACAAACTTCTCTTGATGATTGGTAATGTAATAAGATGATCGTCCAAATAAATCAACGGTGCTAACTTCTTGTCCACCTTTTGCTTCGAATTTCAAGAAATTCAACCCGGCAAATAGTGATCCAAACAGCAACATGGAAATCAAAAAGTGAATAGAATAATTGCGTCCGAACATAGCGTTATTTTCTACAAAGATAAGCGCTTATTTAATAAGTAGGCATCAAGAATTACTAAGGCGGCCATAGCGTTCACAATTGGAACCGCTCGAGGCACCACACATACGTCATGTCGACCACGCGGTGCAAGGGTAATATGTTCACCGGAAGCGTTCATGGTTTCTTGCGCTTGCATAATGGTAGCCACCGGCTTGAAAGCCACTCGATACAGGATGGGCATTCCATTAGAAAGGCCGCCCTGTATGCCTCCAGAGTAATTAGTCGCTGTATTAAATCCATCCGTAAAGGCATCGTTGTGCGCACTTCCCTTCATGCCAATCGCATCGAATCCGCTTCCAAATTCAACACCTTTTACCGCATTGATTGAAAGCATTGCTTTACCCAGTTCCGCATGCAATTTATCGAATACTGGTTCTCCTAAACCAGCGGGAACGCCATGAATAACACCTCGAATCGCTCCGCCCAAGGTATCTCCTTCACGTTTCGTTTCTTCAATTAAGGCAATCATCTGGTCGGATGAGGGTTGATCCGGGCACCGAACTAACGATTGGTCAATGTGCGATGTACTAAAAAAGTCTGTTGAATTAAACCGACAGCTTCCTATTTGGTCTACATAGGTTGAAAACTGAATTCCAACATGCGCCAATAGTTGTTCCGCAATTGCTCCAGCTACCACGCGACATACTGTTTCTCTAGCACTCGATCTCCCCCCTCCGCGCGGATCCCGGTGTCCGTATTTTTGGTCATAGGTAAAATCAGCATGGGATGGCCGATATACGGTATTAAGTTGTTCGTAATCTTCCGGCCGTTGGTCATGATTTCGAAGGATAAACCCGATGGGTGTACCGGTAGTTTTCCCTTGGTAAATACCCGATAGAAATTCAACTTCATCGCTTTCATTTCGCGGGCTAACGAGGGCTGATTGACCTGGCCTGCGGCGATTTAATACGGCCTGAATTTGTTCAAAATCTAAGGCGAAGTTCGGTGGGCATCCCTGAATAATTCCACCTAAGGCAGCACCGTGTGATTCACCAAACGTAGTTAATTGAAAAAGCGTTCCAAAGGTTGACCCTGACATGGTTCAAAGTTACGGCTTTTCAATGGGTTTCAAAAAATTGATGTTTCGTTTTAATCCCTCAAACCCGGTACGTTTGACAGCGCTGTTTTTAAAGAGGATTTCAAAATGATCGGAGGTCAAGGCGTGCCAATCGTTCGTCTTGAGATTTATTAGCTCAAAGTCAGGATTGAACCGTTTTTCTTGGTGTGCTTTTGAAAAGCGATTCCATGGACAAACGTCTTGACAAACGTCACACCCGAACATCCAGTTATCCATCGATTGATTGAATTGCTGGGGGATGAGTTGATCTTTTAATTCTATGGTCAAATAGGAAATACATCGGGACGCATCGATTTGATAGGGGGTAGCTAAGGCGTTGGTTGGACACGCATCTAAGCATTTCGTACACGTACCGCAATAGTCGCGCATGGGAGGGTCTTGGGTGAAGGATAAATCTGAAATAATCTCCGCGATAAAAAAGAAACTTCCTTCTTTTGGATGAATCAAATTGGTGTTTTTTCCAAGCCAGCCCAAGCCAGCCTTCTTCGCCCACGCCTTGTCCATCACAGGTGCCGAATCCACAAAGACTCTACCTTGGATGTCTCCGATTTCTTCTTTCATCGATTCAACAAGTGCTTTTAATTTGTCTTTTATTACCAGATGATAATCTTCCCCATAGGCATATTTTGAGATTTTTGGGGCCTTTTCTGTTTGTGATTCGGAGGGGTAATAATTCAGCAGCAAGGAGATTATACTATTCGATCCTTCCACTAAGCGGGTGGGATCTAAGCGCTTATCGAAATGATTTTCCATGTAGGACATTTTTCCATGCAGCCCTTCCCTTAGCCAGCGTTCTAATTTAGGTGCTTCTTCGGCTAAGAAACCCGCCTTTGAAAAACCACAATAAAAAAAACCGAGCTCGTTTGCTTTTTGCTTAATGAACGATTTGTATCGATCGGCATTCATGCTTAGAATAGTCCACCTTGAAAATACCCCATATCTCGTCCGAGGTGTTTGTATGTTTTCTCCGTAACTTTTCTACCGCGTGGGGTTCGCATTAGGAAGCCTTCTTGGATAAGAAAGGGCTCATACACTTCTTCCAAAGTCCCTGCATTTTCACCAATTGCTGTTGCTATTGTGGATAATCCAACCGGTCCTCCACTGAATTTATCCATGATGACTTTAAGTATACGAATGTCCATTTCATCCAGGCCGTTTTCGTCTACATTTAATGCTTTTAATGCAATTTCTGTAATGGCGTCGTCGATTGTTCCCGTACCTTTAATTTGCGCGAAATCACGAACCCGTCGCAACAAGGCATTTGCGATCCGCGGGGTTCCGCGGCTTCTACTAGCAATCATATACGCGGCCGTTTCATCGATCGGGATATTCAATAAGCTCGAGGAACGTTCTACAATGTGTGTAAGTGTTTGTGCGTCATAATACTCAAGCCGTGAATTGATGCCAAAGCGTGCACGTAAGGGTGAGGTAAGTAATCCTGAGCGTGTGGTTGCCCCGATTAATGTAAAGGGGTTTAAGGTGATCTGAATGGTTCGAGCGTTAGGCCCGGAATCCAATAAGATATCGATCACATAATCCTCCATTGCCGAGTACAGGTATTCTTCTACAACAGGACTTAAGCGATGTATTTCATCAATGAACAGTACATCCCCTTCGCTGAGGTTGGTTAGTAATCCAGCTAAATCGCCGGGTTTATCTAGAACGGGCCCGCTTGTCACTTTAAAGCCGACTCCCATTTCATTGGCAATGATGTTGGCAAGGGTGGTTTTCCCTAAGCCCGGAGGGCCGTGCAATAAGACGTGATCCAGGGGTTCGTTTCTCAGTTTAGCGGCTTTAACAAATACATGGAGATTCTCAACCACGGCGGGTTGTCCCGCAAAATCAGCAAGGGTTTTAGGGCGTAAGACCTTATCGTAATCTTGCTCTTGGTTTTCTGCTTGCTCTCTATAATCAAATGAATCTTCCAATGGATTTGCTTTATCTACAAAATTACCATTCCATTTGAATTGTAGCGCTACCTCTATGCACGAAAATCACTCAGAAAATCACCCATGCTATCAAAGTGATAATCCGCTACGATTAATTTAGGATTTGGGATATGGGTTTTTTCAGGAATACACACCACGCGCATCATTGCGGCCTTTCCTGAAATCACACCGTTCAAGGAGTCTTCTATTACAAGGCATTTGTTCGGTTTTACCCCAAGGGAGTCAGCTGTTTTTAGGTATACATCCGGATGAGGTTTTCCGTAGCGCTCAAACTCTGCAGAATGCACCGCGTCAAAATAATGAGCCATGTTAAGGTATTTAAGTACGGCATCAATTAAACGTTGCGGTGATGATGTGGCCAATCCGATTTTTATATCCGTTTCGCTCAGGTAGTTAAGGGTATCCATAACACCGGGTAACGGAAAAGGGTTTTCAGCGATTAAAACTACCATTCGATCAATGATTTGATCTACTACCGAATGAATGTCATCAATTCCCCATTGGTCTTCATGATTCCAGTATTCTACCACTTGGTCAATGCGCAATCCTACGGTTCGTTGAAAATCATGCGCGGTTAAGGTGCTCCCTAAAGCCGAAAACACATCAAACATAGCAATTTTCCAGAGTGGTTCGGAATCAATGAGCACGCCGTCCATATCAAAAATGACCGCTTCAAAATGCAACTGATTAATACGCATTATCGAATAAATAAGCGTACTTTTTCGATTCTTCGTTCACTCACCTCTTCAATCACCAGGCGAATATCGTTGTTAAGGTCCAGGGTGGTATCCTTTTCAGGAATTCGTTCGAGGCGATAGGTTATAAGCCCACTGAGGGTATCGTATTCTTCCGATTCAGGAAGGGTAATTGGATAGTGCTCGTTGATGTAATCAATTTCTACACGTGCTGAAAATATGAATTCTGAATCGGATATTTTTTCTTCTAACCAATCTTCTTTATCATGTTCGTCTTCGATGTCACCGAAAATTTCTTCGATTACATCTTCTATGGTAATGATTCCCGCGGTTCCTCCGTATTCGTCAGTAACAACAGCAATATTCCCGGTTTGCTTTGAAAACGTCTCTAATAATTCTCTTCCTGAAAGCACCCCAGGAACAAATCCAATGGGTTTTAGAATTTGAGTGATCGATGTTGGATTGCTAAAGAAATCAAAGGAATGCACATATCCAATGATGTTGTCAATGGAGTTTCTGTAAATAACAATTTTGGACAAGCCCTTTTGTTGAAAGAGTGCCAGGGTAGACTCCATGGGTTCACTCACTTCTACTGCAATGATCTCAGTGCGAGGAATCATGCAATCTCTGGCTTTTACGTGATTAAATTCTAAAGCATTTTGTAAAATGGTCATTTCATGCTTTAATTCTTGCTCCGGAGCAATGCGGGCATTCAGGTCCTCTACATAATGTTCTAGATCGATTTTCGAGAATACTTTTTCAGACGATTTCATTTTTGAACCCGTAGCTTTTAATAAGAGTAAACTCAAAAATAGGATGAACTGGGTTGGCAGGTAAAGGATAGTATAAACAATCAGTAAGGGGTAGGTTCCAATGTTTAAGAAACGGTTTGGGTTAATTGATGCAATGGCTTTTGGAAAAAATTCTGCGCCAATCAAAACAAGTAGGGTAGATAGGATGGTTTGAATAATCAAGATTAATACCTCGTTTTCAATACCCCAAATGTGATTAGATTCTCCAATCAATAATTTCCCAAAGGTAATCCCATATACTACCAAAGAGATGTTGTTCCCGAGTAGCATCATGGCAATCATGGTGGATTGATTGCGGTAAAATATAGCATTAACCCGTCCCCTGAGGCTACCACGTGTTCGTTCTACTTCAATGCGTAATCTATTGGAAGACAAATATGCTTGCTCCATGCCAGAAAAAAACGCAGAACCGATTAAGGATAAAATAAAGAGAATGATGTAAAGTTGTTCACCCATTAGATTACGTCTTTTCCAATATCACTTCGAAAGTACGCATTTTCAAAAGATATTTTTGAGATTCCCGCATACGAGCGTTGTAAGGCTTGGTCGATGGTTTTGCCAAATGAAGTAACGGCCAATACCCTTCCTCCATTGGTGATTACTTGAGGCCCATCCGATGTTGTTCCCGCATGAAAAACTAAGGCGTCTGTAACGGAATTGAGTCCATAAATTATTTTGCCCTTTTCATACGCAGCCGGATACCCGCCAGAAACCATCATCACCGTTGAGGCGCAATGCTCAGAAAATTGAACATCTCGTTCCGATAGGGTTTTGGTAGCTACGCCCTCTAGTAGATCGAGTAGGTCTGATTTTACACGAGGGATTACCACTTCTGTTTCCGGGTCACCCATGCGGCAATTGTATTCAATCACGTAGGGGTCTCCTTTCACATTGATTAATCCAAAAAAGATAAATCCACGATAATCAATTTGTTCTTTTTTAATTCCTTTAACCGTTGGAATAATCACTTGATTAAGTACTTTATCCATAAAGCCAGCATCCGCAAATGGAACTGGAGAAACTGCGCCCATTCCGCCGGTGTTCTCTCCTTGGTCTTGTTCTCCAATGCGCTTGTAATCTTTGGCTTCAGGCAATAATTTAAAGGAGATTCCATCGGTAACCACAAAAACTGAAAGTTCAATGCCTTTTAAAAATTGTTCAATCACCACTTTTTGTCCCGCACTGCCAAATTTCTCGTCCAATAGGATTTGCGTGAGTTCATCCTCAGCAGTTTTTAAGTCCTCAATAATTAAAACACCTTTGCCTGCGGCTAAGCCGTCTGCTTTCAAGACGTATGGGGCTTTCATGTTACGTAGAAATTCTATGCCTTCCCGTAGGGTTTGAAGCGTAAATGAACCATATTTTGCGGTAGGTATTTTATGGCGCTGCATAAACTCTTTAGCAAAGGTCTTACTACCTTCCAAGGCGGCACCTGCTTGCGTAGGACCAATAAGTGCGACCGATGAAAGGGATGGATCTTTTTTGAAAAAATCAGCAATTCCCATTACTAAGGGTTCTTCCGGGCCAACAATAACCATTTCTATTTTTTGGTCAAGTACGAAGGATTTTACTGCGTCAAAATCTAACACATTTAAATCAACGTTCTTTCCATATTGTTTGGTTCCCGCATTACCTGGCGCAATAAAAAGCGATTCCAACATGGAACTCTGAGCGATTTTCCAAGACAAGGCAGATTCTCTACCACCTGAACCAATTAATAGTACCCTCATGCCTTGCAGTGCGTTAAAATTGATTCAAACAAGGCTAAGCCATCACGGTTGTTTAATGTGGCGTCTGCGGCACGTTCCGGGTGAGGCATCATTCCAAATACATTTTTTGACTTGTTGGTTATCCCGGCAATGTTTAATAGGGATCCGTTGGGATTGTTTTCGGGGTCAATTTTTCCATCTACCCGGCAATATTGAAATAGGATTTGTTCATTGTCCTGCAACTGGGCAATCGTTTCATCAGCTGCATAAAATCGACCTTCACCGTGTGCGATGGGAATTTTATAAACCTCCTCCATGGACAGTCCAGCCGTGATTGGTGAATTCGATGATGCGGGTTTTATGTAGATATTCTTACAGATAAACTTTCGATCGGTATTGTGTAGTAATGCCCCAGGCAGCAATCCACTTTCAGTTAAGATTTGAAATCCATTGCATACACCCAGTACATAGCCACCTTGATTTGCGTGTTTAATTACCTCAGTCATAATGGGGGAGAACTTGGCAATGGCACCAGATCTTAAGTAATCCCCATAGGAAAATCCACCCGGTAGGACTACCATATCAACACCTTTTAAATCCGTGTCTTTATGCCAAAGAGAAACAACTTCTTGCTTCAATAAGTCACCTAGCACATAAATCATATCTTGGTCGCAATTCGAACCGGGAAATGTGACTACACCAAACTTCATATCCTTAAATTAGGTTACAAAGGTATTAATTCTTACTGAAGCTGATTAAGAAAAGTAAACTTAAGCAGACCATAAAGCAAGAAAATATAAAAAAGTAAGGAAGACGCAAAAGTCAGACGTTTTGATAAGAGTGGAAAGGTGAAAAGTACACTTAAGGGAATAATAAAATATTCAATTTTTATTGAGGGTTCAGCAAGGAAAATACAGAAAAACAAGGCAGAAAAGATCCCGATTCCGAGCGTATTTATAAGCTGAATTTCTTTCTTAACTCGATTACCGGCAGTAGATAATTTCCGTACGACCCCAAATAAACTAATCACAAAAACACTAATTAGTATGGCCGTATTAATGGCGTGATTAAGGGTAAAATTCCGAATAAAATCATTCCAGTCAAACACGTAATTCGGGTATGAAAAGCCGAATAAATAAGACCTGCTAATTAAGTATAGGAAAGGGACCAAACACCCCAAGATGTAAAAATAGAATTCGCGAAGAAGAAAGGGTCGAAATATTAAATAAAGTAAAACACCAAACGGAATGAGTGTAATCAAGGCTGGATATACCGTTGACGCTATCCCAATAAAAAAACCTGCATTAAAAATTCGTTCGGCGCCATCCTTGTTTTGGTTTAATTGTAAAACTTGATAGAGTCCCAGAATAATCGAAGTAGAAGCCAAATGTAAGCCATTGAACTGATAGAAGTTCATTGAAATGGCGGATAGTACAACAAAATTGAGCGCGGGCAAATAGGTGTTTTTTTCATTTAATTCCGAGGAATTAAAGGTGAAGTTTAATAGGATGGCGTTGAGTAATACCCAACATCCAGAAAGGATTTCATATCCCAAGTTCGTGTTTCCTTGCTTGATGGTAAGGTTACCCCACCAGCCAAAATCAATATCCAGCGGCCCACTGGGTGAAACACTTAGGTGATAAGCAACATGAAACCCAAGCACAACAAATGGAAGAAAAAATAGCACCAAGGGTCGATTATCCCCAAAAAATCGAATCATAAGACGAAATTAATCATTTCTTGTTGAACCTTTTATTTTAACTTTATAAGTTTCTCCCCGGAGAAATTGAATAAAATTATATATTTGTTACCTTTCAAATTAAGCGTTATGTCAAACCTAAAAACAAGATATTCCGATGCTGAGCTCGAGGAGTTCAAAGCATTAATCAATAAGAAATTAGAGGAAGCTCAGGTGGATTTTAATTTACTTAAAGGCTCACTTTCTCACAACGATGACCACGGTACGGATGATACGGGTAGAACCTTTAACATGATGGAAGATGGTTCGGAGACTTTGTCACGGGAAGAAGTTGCACAATTGGCTGCACGTCAAGAGAAATTCATTCAGAGTTTACAAGCGGCCTTGGTCCGAATTCAAAATAAAACCTACGGCATTTGCCGTGTTTCTGGGCAGTTAATTCCGAAAGAGCGTTTACGCCTTGTTCCGCATGCTACCATGAGTATAGATGCTAAAAACGCACAAAAGAATTCGTGAGTAGAAAATATTGGGCGGTTGTAGGAATTCTCGTGATTTTATTAGCAATAGATCAGTGGGTCAAGATTTATATTAAATCCAGTTTTTCCCCGAACGAAACACAGTATGTCTTTGGGAATTGGTTTGCCTTACATTACATCGAAAATCAAGGCATGGCCTTTGGCACCACCCTAGGGGGTTCAATCTATGGTAAATTAGCCTTGAGTATTTTTAGAATCGTTGCGATTGCTGGCATTGCCTATTACATTTGGAGGGAAGTTAAGAAACACATCGCTTGGCCTCAATTGATTGCGTTAACTATGATTTTAGCGGGTGCAACGGGCAATTTAATTGATTCCATGTGCTACGATTTTATTTTTCCCTTTAATCCCTGCGATAGTTTTAATCAATTAGAAGGCTCTGGAATAAAAATGAATTGTGATCAATACGGGATTTCATACCCTGTTGAGGTTAGAAACAAGGGGTTTTTATTTGGGAATGTAGTGGATATGTTTCAGTTTGATGCCTATTGGCCCACATGGATGCCATGGTTAGGTGATAAACCGGTTTTTCCTGCCATTTGGAATGTCGCTGATTCCTGCATTTCACTGGGTGTTGGTCTAATGATCGTATTCAATCGAAAAAGCTTATTTTCTTTCAAGAAAGCCTCCCAACCGGAAGCTTAGAAGTTCCATTTCATGTTTCGGTCATCAAGCAGTGCAAAAGATACCTTATAATTCAGCCTCGGCGTTGTTTGGTTACCATCCGATGCACAACCGTAGATTCCAATACGCAACCTTCTTCGTGACAGTTTAAAGCTTCGTTCTAATCCTGCGAGTAATTCGTAATGTTGATACTTATGTTCTTGAACATACATGGCCCCACCACCAACGACTAAACCAATGCGCGTTTTCTTCATGAACGGTATTTTGTTTAAAATAGCTCCGTTGTCGTGATGAACAAAATGTGCCTCATGCACCCAGCTTTTTGTAGGAAGTGTGGTATCCAACCCCTGGAATGAATACAAGGGATTCGAAAACCATATCGGATCCGATCTGCGCTGGTACCTTAAATCCGGCTCTCGGACATCCTTCATGGTAAGAAATGTTCCCGTAAGTAGACGATAACTGGTGTTGCCCAATAAGCCTAATTTGAAATTTTGTTGGATGGCAAAACTTACATAATCATAATTAATATCGCTTCCAAAAAGTCCCGACACACCTTTTTTGTAATATATACTAAAGGTGGGCCACGCAGAACCAAGAACTACTTTTCTGTAGGGTTCTCTCATGTAGCGTTGCTGAGGAACATAGGATAAATCAAAAGAAACGATAGCGGCTTGATACGGGTCAAAGACCATCGCGCTGTCGTTTGGAATAAAATCGTCCGCAATTTCCAAAAACTTGAAATCTTTTAAACTTCGGCGTTCTGCTAAATTAATGTTTGCGCCCGCATATAGCCCATTCACCAATTCATAGTTAAGGCCTACATTCAATTGTGTTGCTTCTATAAAATTATTTCGCCGATAAATCTGTGTAATGGCATCATAGCCTCGGATCACATCGAATTCGTGACTGATAGAAGCCGAAATATCACCTTGATGAAAGGGGTCGAAACGATAGCGATTCCATATGACACCCTTGGGGTCACGGTTCAGAAAACCATAGGAGATTCGGGTAAAAAAATCATAGGTTCGTTGGTTTTCCCATTTTTTAAAGTATCCAAAATTTGGAGCAATGCGGGGTCCACCAATTCCGATGGGTTGTACCATAGTTGCTAAAGAACCGAAAGATAATTGCTGCCGCTTGACCCGATTTCGCTGATCTACGCCAAACCATAAAATTTTTAATGCTGTGATTTTATTAAATACGGCATCCACTGAATCCAAGTATTCTTTTTTGCTGTGCGCTTCTTCAATGCTATCTTTTACGAATATAAAGCGCTTTTCTTCTTCGCTTAATCCAATGGCACGCGTTTCCCCCCAAAATGTACTGTCTTTTTCATAGGCCGTTTGTTCAGTAATGGCGACTTCCGTGTTGAAAAATTTTGGCGAAAAATTAGGTGTGAAATTGTACTTAGAGAATAAGGCTACGGTGCTTGCATTGGATGTTTCAGACTTATATTTCACCCCATAGGTAAGGGTTTGTTTCGTTAACACACAGAGGCTATCCCCTGGATGATCAAATTCTTGGTCTACCTGAAAGCGATCGTAAATTAAGAGATTCCCCTTGTTCATGGTGAGCGACAACTTTTGCACGAGCCATACGGTGTCAATTACCCAAATATATCCTTCAAGGGTCGTGGTTGCTGTATTTCTTGGAATAATTTTAATTCGAGAAATCATGCGCCCATTCTCTTCATATTTTTCCTCTAAGCGATACTTGTAGGAAAGAATCCCAGGAATTGAAATCGGTGAACTGATTGGTGTTTGATGAAGGTCATCTAAATGCAACAAATTTTCAAAGAAGTTGAAATTACTTTTAACCGTTGTGGTGTAGTACAAGTTTTGTGCGTTGCCATACAAATCATAGGCGTTTCGGATTTCTTTGACCTTGTTTGGCGGGGCATACGAACGATTCATTTGAACCTCAACCAAGTTCATTCGGTTGCTTATGGTGTCTTTTGGTGCCTCAAAAGTTGGCTCTTCATCTTCCTCTTTATCTTTTTCCTTCTGTTTTGGAAAATCCAGTTTTTCACTCGCCTTGATATAAACGTCCACCGTATGTGGATAATTCCATGGATTGATAGAATCTCTTTTATTGACCACTTTCAACATGATCTCTCTTCCGGGATTTGACTTTTTTGTAGAAACAACTACGTCTTCTACTTCCTTAACATTCGGGGGGAAGAGTTTGTATGTTTTTATTACATCCGCATCCCGCATCCCGAGATAGTACTCACGGTCTTCATACCCAGTGGCTGTAATTACCAGGTAATATTCTCCGGGCATTAAACCCATTTCAAAGTATCCAGCCACATCACATACCGTGCGTAAGGTAGGGTCGTTTTTCACATAAAGTTTAGCGTAGGGTATGGGTTGCTGCTTCTCATCAACCACAGTTCCTTTCAAAAACTGCTGACTAAGGCCCGAAAACCCAATAAGTAAAAAAAGAATGAGGAAAGGAATACGCACCATGTATATAGACAATCAACAAGTGAATTTGTTACAATGAGTTAGGCTTATTTTGTTGCTCATTTAAAAATGCTTCATGCTTGGCCATACGAGCCATCATCCATTTCTTCATAAAATACATACCAACCGCAACAAGAGTAAAAATATAATACCCTGCCCATCGGTCAAATCCTTGAGTAAATCCATTATAAGTAACTACAACAAAGCTAATGACTGCTACTGCAATCCAAAAATAGCCCATAATCAAATTATACGTTTTCATGTATTTGGTATTAAAGTTCTTCTTCTTTTTCAATAACCACATTTCCTTGTGGTTTTAATATTTCGTACCGACTAAAATCTTGTTTTGTTTTTAATCCCTCGCCCATAAATTTTCCTTTAGGAGAGAAGATATATACCCGTTTTGGTGTGTATATCATACTGTCTTTTTGTTGCCAATAGAGCACCTCGGTTTTTAAGGTTTGCTTCTTTTGATAATTGTAAAGACGAACGGAATCCTTTACCATCAGTTGATTCTTAGAGTGGTTTATCTTCCCATATTTTGCCGTTAGAGTAGAAATTATCTCCCCATTTTTTCCATAAAAATTAACGCGAAGGCTATCTCGAAGGTGTGTAACGTGTTCAGGAGACCGATAGGTTTCTGCGAAACCTGCACGCAGCGCTACCCGAGCAAACCCGGAGTCACTATAAACCATGCCAAAGTCAACAATTACTTCATCGGGTGATTTTGGATTAAAACTAACCCGTTGTACGTCATCCATATTGTTTTCACAGGAAACCAAAAATAGGATAGCGGTTAAAAGTAAAAATATGCGGAACATTTAGTCCATTTTACGTTTTCTAAACCAACGCTCAAAACTTGCCGGGGATAGAATGGCATTCAATTGAAATGCTACGAAGTTCTCTTGTAAACTGCCTGTGGTGAATGTGCCCCGTTGACCGAGTGTACACGAAAAGTTGATGGAAGAGAATGATTGCTGCGCCAAAATTGGAATCCCTAATCCAACCGTAATTCCTTGTTCCTTGAATGCATTGTAGCTTGCGTCTCGATACGGTAAATTACCGTAATAGGCTCCTAACCGATATGTGAATTTGTTAAAAAAGCCCAGCGTAGCGACGTTCTCATATAAAAATCGTTCGGGTCTAAATTCTATACCCACAGCATACCGTTGGGCGGACAAGGATTGTGTCGCAATTGAATCATAGCTTATGCCATCGAATGCATACGTATACGCCTCATTGCGTTGGTATTGTAAGGCAAGCGTAATTTCTGGGTGCAGTGTTTTAGTTTTTACTTTTCGGGGGTTAAGCCCAATGCGGTATGCCACACCAAGCGCTATCGATTGTCCTTGGCGTACTGATCCCGTGTATGAATTGGAAAATAAGGTGTCGTAGCCACTGGGTGCATTTAAGTTAGACGCACTGTAGAAGGAACGTTCTAATTGACTCTTTAGGTCGAGGGCAGGTTTGTACGTGATACCCATGCGAACATCCCCTTTTGAACCAATGCGTTGGTAAAAAGCAGCCCCTAAATCAACACTTAATGCATTTACGGTTATTAATTCTTCGAAGATTCCACCGGACGCGCTTGTCCCTTGGATTAATTGACTGATTCGTTGGTTTTTAACCGTACCAAAATTATACCCCATATGGGTTCCAAAGGCAAGATAAGTTCCTTTTCTTACGATGGGCGCGTAGGTGCCACCGATAAAAACTTGATTGATGTAGCCGCCTCCTTGGTATGTGTTACGAATGGAATCCAACCCTGTAAATACTTTTTCACTCAAATAATATCCTTTCGCAGAAAGCGGCTTCAGGCCAAAGGCCATTCCAAAATGTTTTTTTAGTCTAAACCCTAGGGCAATATGGGTTAGATTTCCGTTAGGCCGAATATCTTTATCACCGGATTGATCATAAAAGGAAATGCGCTGACTAACCCCAATAGAGTACAAGGTATTTCCTTTGCTCAAGGACGCATACGACGCGGGATTTAGGTAATTTAACTGACCAGAGTCTAAAAAGGGGGTGAAAATATTCCCCATTCCTGAATAAATTCCATGATCGTTTAATTGATGATCGCCAATGCCATAGGAGGTTAGCGGGTGAGAAGTTAATTGTTGACCAAAAGAAAGTGCAGCGTTTAAACTAAGGCAAAGTATCAGAAGAAAGTTGATGTAAGTATAACGCATAAATCCCTTTTAGGGTTAGATTTTCGTCCACAAAGATGTCATTTTTTTGTCCCAAATCAAAATAATGGGCATCACCACCGGTGAGATAAATGAGTAAATCCTCATAACGATTGTTAAATTCCTCAATTCGCCAATTAATTTCCGCTTTAACACTTCCCATCACACCACTGTGAATGCTTCCTTCACTGCTCATTCCAAGTAATTCCCAGGCTGCGGTGGGGGTTAATAAGGGAAGTTGCGAGGTATGCTCATGTAAGCTTTGGTATCGCAAGGAAATACCCGGTGATATAGACCCGCCATGATACGTCCCCAAGGCGTCTATAAAATCAAATTTGATGCACGTTCCGGCATCAATTACTAAGATGTTTCGGGACGGGTGGTTTTGATATACAGCTGCCATGTTGCACAAGCGATCGATTCCCAAGGTGCTTGGTGTGTTATAGGCATTGGAGAAGGGAAGAGGGTTCATGTTAGTGATTGCGTAAACCTGACAGCCAAGGGCCATTAAGTCTTGTTGAAGTTGAAGTTCCCCAACATTCGCAATAACAACGATGTCATCGGCGCTAAGGTACTTTTCCAGGGAGGCACGTTCTTGAAATCGCTTGGTTTCCACCAGCTGCTGGCCTACGAACGTACCCAGTTTAAGGTGTGTGTTGCCACCGTCTAGCACAAAAACTTTGCTTGATTGCATGAATCAAAGGTAGGGAAATCCCATGGATAGCATACCTTCAGTTTTTAGCGTACAGGCTCTTTTTTTTCAAGGTCTGTGCTAAGGTCAGTTGGGGATTGCCAAGATAGGCTATGCTGTAGTCAAATTTTCGGTTGATTTTTTTGGTGGTTGTTTTTCCGTTGGTGGTTGTGGACAAGGTATGAACCGAATTATCTGGACTAGAGGAAATGGCAATGTTAAAGGCTGGGGGGATTCGCTCATCATCTACTGATTCATTGGCTTGAACAGTACACCACGGGTAAATGGAGTTCGAGTAGCATGTTTCCAAGGTTTGTTGTTCGGTCCATTGCTGTAGGAAATTATAGGCACCATTTTCATAATTATTGGCATAATACCCTTGTGCTCCGGCAAGAAGAAAAGGAAGTGCGGAACCGAGTACTCGAGTTTTTGCTTCGTCTACACCAATGTCCTGCTCATCTCCCGCGGAAGATCCCGCGCCACCGCAGGCAGAGACAAAAATTACGAGCGGGCTTAGATTGAATGTTAAATTGGTTGAAATTTCCTTCCCACTAACAAATTCATCCACCACGATTCCACCGAACCCACCATCGATTCCCAAGTGTGTGCCGTGTCCTCGGTAGATAAAAATGGAAGCATTGAGTGCCGCTTTTTTAATGGCCTCCCATTCATTGTTTGGATCATAGAATCGATGTACTGTATAGTTTTTACTTTCAAGAAGTGTTGCGATATGCTCCATTTGTTCCAGACTACTTTCGGTGTAAATGGAGTGTGAACCAATAATGCATACCGCTTCCTTAGGTGTTGTGGTAGTTTTTTGGCTTTTAATGGGAACTGCCCATAGGATAAGGGCAAGCAAGACAACTCGTTTCATAAGGGTTACTTTTTAAGGGTTGAGGTATCAGTGCTTCATAAGAATAATTTAAAAGTGAATGATTAATCGTTAATACCGGAAAGGCAGTTTCGTTACGAATAGATAGGATAGAAACAAAAACCCCTAACGCTGCGGTCAGGCGGTTAGTGTGTCTATGAAGTTAACACCCATTCTTCTCCGTATGGGCGTTTTATTGCTCGACAAATTACATAATCTTCATATTCATGAGATGGACTATCAATTTCGAGATCGTACATTGCATCGAGTAAAATTCCCTGACGAACTTCACAATAACCATTGAATTGAGGCAAAGCTTCTTCGTGTTCAAATGAAAAAGTAGCGGGGTAGTATTTTATTTTAATCGTCATAAAGTAAAATTATTTAGAGTGATGAAAATTCTTAATCCCTTTAATTATTATTTGAATAAAAATAAGTATTTAGAATGCCGCGGCGCACAGGGACACAAGAGAATTAAAGTTTGGTAATAAAAAAACCCTGACGCTGCGGTCAGGGTTTTAATGTGGTACCTCCAGGAATCGAACCAGGGACACAAGGATTTTCAGTCCTTTGCTCTACCAACTGAGCTAAGGTACCAGCCCATATTTGGATTGCAAAGGTACACTATTTTTCATTTTTTCAAAATTTTGTTAGGATTTAAATGATGGTGCGTATGTGTTAAAAAGTTTAAAATTTTTAAAAATCATTTTTTTCTTTCTTAAAAAAATAACATATTTGAATATGTCATAACCCACAGCGGTTTTTCCCAAAATAATTTTTAAGCATTTAATAGTAGGTTTTTAGCCTACCAGGCAAGCTATGTTTTGTTTGTCCTGGAGTTAAAAAAAGTTCTTTGACATCTTGGTTGGTCGTCAAGAGTTGCTGCGCGCAGTGACTTTCCAACACGTTTTAGCCTCTATTGGAGGCCTGTATTTACTTATTAATCTTAAATTTTTTACTTATGACACATTTAAAGCCTGTTTTTGGATCTGAAAAAAACGTAAAATTGATCCGTCGCCGCGTAGAAATTGGAGAAAATCCAAATTCAGCTTCTGGAAAGAAGTTTGAACTTCAATTGGACTATGACGCAATGTTTGAAGCGTTCAAAAAAATGACGGAACAAATCCCAGCTTCTCCTGGAATTTTGATGGTCTCAGGAATTACCCCACAAGGTAAAATAGAGTTTGTTAAACTGATAAAAGGCGAATTTAGTTTGCAGTCTTCGTTTAGAAATGGTTCCTTAAAACTACGGCTCAATGAGTTTTTGACAATAATTGAGCAAAAGAAATATCGACAATTACAGGTTCAACTTGCCATCGCAAGTTGAACCTTTTTTTTTGCCTTAGTTTTTTACCACGGTGCCTAAGCGTAATTTTACATTAGCCGCCTTTGCAATTTCAAACAAATCCACCAATTTTTGTGCTTGTGCATTCTTGTCAAAGCGCACTACGACAATGTCATCATTCAATGCTTTGGTGCGAGAGACTAATTGTGACATCAAGGCCTCGTCGTTGTCAATGATTTGATTTTCAAGATCTTTGTCAAAACAATAAATATACTTTCCATCCACATATTGTACGGAAAGTGTTAAGTGAGATTTATTGGTTTTAAGCGTCGTGTTCGATTCGGGTAAGGGAACCTTAATAACGTTTGGATTGGCAAGGGTTGAAATAATCAAAAAGAACAAGAGCAAAAAGAACATGATATCACTCAAGGCTCCAGTGGCTACCTCAATGTGCCGGCGTCTATTTCTGTTTAATGCCATGATTATGGACGAGTTAGTTTCGTGAATTTAACGATTACCTGTTGCATGCGTAAGGTATTTGAATCAATCACGGAGTTCAATATATGATATCCCGCATAGGCGATTAATCCAACAATAAGACCCGCAGCAGAGGAGAACATTTTCTCATAAAGTCCTTCGGAGATGATCCCAATGGAAACATTTTCTGTTTTAGAAATATCGTAGAATACGGTAATTACTCCGGATATCGTTCCAATAAATCCAATCGTTGGAGCAATACCTGCAATCAATCCCAAATGGCCTAAGTTTTTATCCATCTTACCAATTTCAATGTTGGCGATTTTCTCCATGTTGGATTCTACCTCATTAGGTTTTAAGCTACTTTCTATACTTTCTAATCCTTCCTTAACAATCGCTGCATACGCACCGTCTTGGTTTTTAACCATATTCATGGCATCAGTTATATTACCTTTCTCGAGGTGTGGCTGCATATTATCCACCAATTTAGCATCGAATTTCACCATTCTGCGGATGTATAAAATACGTTCGTAGATTACATACAAGGTATAAAACAAGAGAATCCCAAGCGGAATAATAAATTCCCACGGAATTGGCGGCATTCCACCTCCTTTACTTGGTGTTGCAGCGGCATCTTCTCCGCCACCAATGCTGTTGTCTTGGGCCAGTATTGCAAGGTTGAAAACAAAAATTCCAAATAGGGTTAAAAACAATTTCGCGTTATTTCTCATGATCGTCAATATTTTGTCACGCTAAATTAGCAAGCATTCATTGACCCAACTCCACCCTCGAGTTTAGATTTCCACATTGAAATGTTATTGAAGTGTAGGAAATAAAAAAAGCCAACCGAAGTTGGCTCATATTACGGATGAGTGGTTCATTCAAAAATATCGAACAGGTCGTATGTGAAATGGTTCATTTCGATTTTTTACACAAATTGCGGCCGTATTAAAGAATCTTGAAAAGGCACCGCTGTAATTTGCATCATCGTATGCGGTGGAAGCCCAGTAATGCGAAGTGTAATCAGTTGAGAAGGTTCCCAGGCTCTGCCGCTTTTCGAATATTAAGTTCAGTTCATTGATACTTGGTAAATACCAATCGTCGTAATAGTTTATTTTTAATTCTGAACAAAATTTAGCAGCACTTGCACTGTCCGGATAAGCCGCTATAATTGCTTCAGTATTTGATTTTCCATACCCAATGTCGCTTGATGTTAATCCAGTTAAATCTACTCCAATTAATCCGAATGTACGTAGTCCGTGTAAGTCCTTTTCTGCCACGATAACGCCGTGCGTTTCGCCAGCAATGTAGCCTTTTTCATGGGGTTGAAAGATATGTAGCACAATTCCCCCACCGTATTTCTCACCTTCAACAGGGATGTGATAGGTGACTTTATTGCAGGAGCTTAGTCCGCTAACTATTGATGCGATTAATACGATTAATTTCATTTTCGTTGCATTCAGCATGATCATCTGTAGTTTTTTCATAAAATATGGGTTAGGGTTTTTTTGCATGACGTAGCTGCTTTCTGACCGTTGCCATGGGGCAAAAAAAAAGCCTTGCGGATGCAAGGCTTTACCATTCGAATATACTATTTAGTGTTTTGACAAGTAATCAGCAACACCGTCAAAACTTGGTTTCATTGCTGCATCTCCTCTATGCCAATTCGCTGGACACACTTCACCGTGCTCTTCGAAGTATTGCAACGCGTCAACCATTCGAAGTGCTTCATCCACGTTTCTTCCTAATGGGAAAAAGTTAACCAATTGATGCATCACAGTTCCCGATTTGTCAATTAAAAACAACCCACGGTATGCAATCATTGGTCCACTCGCTGTTAATGAACCTTCCATATCATACTCATACTCTCCAGCCAATACACCAAATGCTTCTGAGATTGTTTTAGAAGTGTCCGCCACAATTGGATACGTTACGCCTTCAATTCCACCTTTGTTTTTTGGTGTTTGTAACCAAGCCCAATGTGATTCCTCTGTATCTGTTGAACACGCAACAACTTTTACTCCACGTGCCTCGAATTCTCCTAATGCACTTTGAAATGCATGTAATTCAGACGGACATACAAACGTAAAATCCTTTGGATAAAAGAAAAACAAGACATGATTTTTTCCTACAAATTGATCTAAAGAGAAATTATTTACGATTTCACCTCCATTTACTACTGCTCCCGCACTGAACGATGGAGCCTTTTTTCCTACTAAAACTGACATGTTATTTTAATTTATTAAGTTACTGGATACAAAGGTAAAACAAACCGAATTAGGTTCTGTTCAACCAAATGAAAACTATGTTAATTCTCAACGAAGTTAAGTATCCTTTGTTATCAATAAAATCAAAATAAATTATATTTACATAAATACTATCTATGATTTCTTTGCAGCAAATGCGGTACTTAGTTATTCTCAGTGAAGAATTGCAATTTTCACGAGCCAGTGAACGCTGTTTTGTAACCCAACCTACCTTATCGATGCAAGTTAAAAAAGCGGAGGAGCAACTGGGGTATGCCGTGTTTGATCGCGCATCAAGTCCGCTGTCGCTTACTCCCTATGGGCTAGAAGTTATTCCGATTCTTCGTGAGATTTTATCTGAGAACGATAACCTTCGGTTGCTCAATGACCGCATGGCCGGAAGAATTAAAGAAGAGATTCGAGTGGGTATAATTCCTACCGTTTCTGTTTACATGTTAACACGACTGTTTTCCTTGTTTTCAAGTGCCTTACCCAATGTTCGCTTTTTATATGTAGAACATCCGACGGAAACGTTGCTTCACGAATTAGAAAAAGGTACGATTGATTTTGGGATTTTAGCAGGACC
>CANHSL010000025.1 GCA_947463385.1 Flavobacteriales bacterium | reverse complement strand
TCACTATTCATAGTAGTTAGGTTTAATTGTTAAATTGGTTTGAGAAAGCCGTTGATTCGTCAACGGCTTTTTTGATTCCACTCAAAATAAGCAGTTTTTAACTGATTCAACACCAACGCCGTGGCTCCCCAAATCCAATGGGGTCCGTGGGTGAACCCAGGAACACTTCGTGTAAACAAAGAGTTTACATCTGCGGATAGTTCTCGATGGTCAATCGGAAGGTTAAATGTGAGGTTTTCAAGCGTTAAGGGTATGATTTGTTGAACTTCTCGTTCATTCAATTGAAGTGCCGGAGGATTTTCGTGGTAAAAGAAAAATGGAGTCATTTTGAAGTTTGAAACAGGAATATATACCGGACTTAAACTTCGTATGAAATCGCCAGCCTCTGGTGTTATTCCAATTTCTTCGTGGCATTCACGTCGAGCGGTATACCTGAGGTCTGGATCATCGTGTTCCATTTTTCCTCCAGGAAAGGCAATCTGTCCGCTGTGTTTTCCTTGGTATTCACTGCGTTGGATTAACAAGATTTCGTAATGTGCTTCTTGGTTCTTGTAACAATGAATCCCAACCGCAGATTCACGGTGAGCGTCCATTGTTTTTAATGCCTCGCTGGAAAGCGTTCGTCCAGCAGGAAGCATAGCTAAGTGGTCCGACTCATTAATTTCAATGGTTTTGAAATACGAAATGAAGTCCATGCAGCCTAATCGAAATTTTGTAAGATTCGTTTGAAATCATCCGCAATATAGGCATTGGCAATTTCTGACCCATACCATTGAATTACGACGTATTCATTTCTTCGCTGCATTACCGCAAGAAATCCATTGCCGCTCGAATAATAGTCTTCAAGTGGTTCCAGCGATAAATGATACAATTCAATTTTATATCCATGCATGTTCTTTACCGTTTGAGGTATGCTATGCCTAAACACACTTTGATTGTTTGATGCTTCAAGACGATCCAAGTAATGCTGCTTCAACGAAGCGAATTTGGTTCCCTTGCCTTGGATAAAATGAACCTCTTCTAATTCCTCTACATTAAAATCCTCTATGGTCAGGTATAAACTCAAAGACTCTAACGTGTATCCAATGTTCTTCCGGGCAATACAAATCGTTTTAAGGTCTGGATAAGAATAATCGTTTGCCTCTTGTTTGCTGAACCAACCTGACATGGTCCATGTGTGACCCAATCCGGAAAATCGTTTATGATTGGGGAGGTTATGTTTGTTCTTGACGAAGTTTCGCAGCTTGACCTCTTGATCATTAGCGCAAGAATATACTAAAAGGGAAATACTGAGAAATACTATCCATCGCATACACAAAGTTACAATTATCTTAAAGTTGAATGATACTAAGCTTAAAATTCAATTTTTCTTTTGTTACCCCTAAAAAATAGGGGGTATGTTTAAAAAATGTCAATAATTTTTACCCCTTGGATTAAAAAATTGGGGTAATTTTGTCAAAAATTAAATTATATGGCAACAAAACGGCTGAATGCGTACAATGACGTGCTTAATAGAACTCCAAAATCGGTAGAATTAGACGGAAAACTTTCTGATCTTTTCGGAACGCTTGTTTTTCACAGTGATGTAATGCGAGAATACTTGCCTTCCGATACGTATAAATCGATGATGGAGGCCATTAATTCGGGAGCGCGATTAGACCGTAAATTAGCGGATCAAGTAGCCACAGCCATGAAAGATTGGGCTTTGTCCAAAGGTGCGACCCATTATACCCACTGGTTTCAGCCACTTACAGGAACAACAGCCGAAAAACACGATGCCTTTTTAAAGCCAATTGGACCGGGACGCGCCATCGAACGATTTGATGGTGACATGTTGGTTCAGCAAGAACCAGATGCCTCTTCGTTTCCTAACGGGGGAATTCGAAATACCTTTGAGGCTCGTGGATACACCGCTTGGGATCCTTCATCACCAGCCTTTTTAATCGGAAAAACGCTTTGCATTCCAACCATCTTTATTTCATATACTGGAGAATCCTTAGATTATAAAACACCACTTCTTCGTGCCTTACATTGTATTGACAAAGCAGCGGTTGATGTGTGTCAGTACTTCGACAAGAACGTAAACAAGGTAATTGCCACCTTAGGGTGGGAACAGGAATATTTCCTAGTTGACCAAGCGCTATTTAATGCGCGTCCGGATTTAATGATGACAGGCCGTGCGCTGTTTGGTCATGCCCCTGCTAAAGGACAGCAGTTAGAGGACCACTATTTCGGGTCAATTCCTGAGCGTGTTAATGCGTTCATGCGTGAGTTTGAAATGGAGTCGTTGCGCTTAGGGATTCCAGTTACAACGCGACACAATGAGGTAGCGCCAAATCAATTCGAATGCGCACCAATTTTCGAAGAATGTAATTTGGCAAATGACCACAACCTCTTATTGATGGATTTAATGGAGAAAATTGCGAGAAAGCATGACTTTCGCGTGTTGCTTCATGAAAAACCGTTTGCGGGTGTGAATGGTTCCGGAAAACATAACAATTGGTCTTTAGGAACAAATACCGGGGTTAACCTTTTGGCGCCAGGAAAAAATCCAAAGAGCAACCTACAGTTTTTGACCTTTTTCGTGAATACCATCATGGCGATTCATGATAATGCTGATTTACTTCGAGCATCGATTGCGTCGGCCGGAAATGACCACCGTTTGGGAGCAAATGAAGCACCTCCAGCGATTATTTCGGCGTTTATTGGAAGTTCACTAACCACCTTGTTAGACGATTTAGAGAAAAACATCAAGGCCGGGAAAATGACGCCTCAAGATAAAACGGAGTTAAAATTAAACATTGGTAAAATCCCACAGATTTTACTAGATAACACCGACAGAAACCGAACTTCACCTTTTGCGTTTACGGGGAATAAGTTTGAATTCCGTGCCGTGGGTTCTTCTGCGAATTGCGCGTCGGCTATGATTGTTATTAACACCATAGTTGCTAACCAATTAATCAAATTTAAAAAGGCAGTTGATGCCCGAATCAATAAAGGCGAAGGGAAGGATGAAGCGATTCTTAAAGAACTTCAAGTGTTGATTAAGGCGTCTAAAAAAATTCGCTTTGAAGGAAATGGATACGGCGACGAGTGGGTTAAAGATGCTGAAAAGCGTGGCTTAAGTAACCGAAAAGATACTCCACGCGCACTTCAAGCATACCACGATAAATCCATAGAGCAGTTATTTGAATCGATGGGCGTTCTTTCACCAAGAGAGTTAGAAGCTCGTCGTGAAATTGAATTCGACGGGTATGTCCTGAAAATTCAAATTGAATCTCGATTAATGGGAGATTTAGTGAATAACAACATCATTCCAGCGGTTCTCGAATATCAGAATAAACTTATTCAGAACATTCAAGGGATGATGGCTGTATTTGGAGATAAAGAAGGAAAAGCGATGGCGAGCACACAAATTGACATCCTAAAACAAGTAAACCTTCATCTGACGGCCATGAAGTCGGCGTCTGAAAAAATGCTCGCTGAACGTAAAAAAGCAAATTCCATCGAGGATGTGGAGAAAAAAGCCTTGGCCTATTGTGATAAAGTAAAAGTGCATTTTGATGAAATACGCTATCATGCGGATAAGTTAGAGCTTATTGTTGAAGATGAGCTTTGGCCTTTGCCTAAATTCCGTGAATTACTTTTCATTCGGTAAATAGGTGCGCAGCCTGGTCTTATTGCTGTGCTTAGGAGCACTCAACCTTGTTTCCGCTCAGGAACTGATTGAATTAGATACGTTTACGCATACAGCGCATGCAAGAGCCTTACGGTGTCACTCCGCGTTTGTTTATGTAGGAGATAATCAGGGTCGTTGTTTTTCTTATAATCCAATTACCAAAGAACTTGTTCTTATGAATCTCGTGCAGCCTGAACTCAGGGATGTAGAAGTGAATAAACTCGGTGTACTTTGGATGCAAACAGGCGATACCGGTAAAGTGTTTCTGAATGCAGGCATTCAGCCCGTGTTATTTCCTCGTCCAAATGGCCTTGGGGTATTTTTAGATGGTATTGCGGTAAAAGATTCGATTGTGTTTGCCATGGGAGACCCAATTGATGGAGTGTTTTCCTTGTATTTATCCCGGGATTATGGCCTAACGTGGAAAACAATTCCAGGAATTAAGGCAGAAGCCTCCGAGGCGGGATATGCGGCAAGTGGAACTACCGTGCAAATTGCAGACAATCGCTTAATTTTTGTCACAGGCGGATTGCGTTCACGAATTTTCATAGGTAAACGGCTCGGTAAAAAGTGGAAGTCGTATGCGCTGCCGTTTAAATCCGGAGAAGGGGAGGGACCCTATTCGCTTTGCGTGATTGACCGTCAACACATGGTGGTGGTTGGAGGAAATTATCAATTACCAAATCGTCGGTCTTCGGTATGTTATATTTCCAGCAACGGCGGTAAAACATGGAAAGAATCCGCTGAGCCGCCCTTTGGATATCGTTCCGATGTAATTCATTTTCAAGGGGTGACGTATGCCTGTGGATCAAATGGCATCGATTTTTCAACTGACCATGGAAATACCTGGGTGAAATGGTTGCCGGGTTCCTTTTTGGCAATGGATATTTCCGCTGACGAAAAACTTTGGATAACGACAAAAAGTAACTTAGGATTAGTAATGGTTGAGCCCGTCCGAATTGCCGTGCTAATTTCTGATTAATCTTGCTGAAACTGATAGGCATTAGCCATGGTCAGTAAAACCCGAAAGGTTTCAAGTCGAGCATTCGTTCCTGGTTTGAATTTTATGCTTACTTGTTGCACGTTTTTTACACACTTGCTTTTTTTTGCAGTACGTGTATAGCAGGCATCGTTATTACATAACACGTTCATATCAATCGAAGCGACTGATTGCGAAAAATCTTTAAGTGCACGGTATTCTGGAATAAGTTCTAATAATCCACCTTTCCATCCTAAATCCTTGATTTCTGTTAAAACCCAGGGCTTACCAATCATAGAAAATGCGGCATTGGTCTGAGATAGTTCTGCCTTGTTTTTGCCGATGAAAATAGTGGAATCATTAATTGATTTGAGTCGATACCGGGCTCGATTTAAATAGATCCAATCCGATTCTACGCGAACGTCTTCTTTCGCTACCTTACGAAGGATTTTGGTTAATTCTGTAAGTTTAGTTTTTTGAGAAAAATTAAAAAGTAAGTCGAATTCAGGATCTAAATAGGTGCCTTTCTGCTCACTATCCACGTATTTCGCTCCGTAATACGTAAAAGAAAAACCGGCTAATTTATCCGTAAGGACTTTCAAGTCTGCATATTTTTCAGGTAAAAAACTTCCCTTATTTAATCGAGTTGATAGGTTAAAATAACTTCGAGAACTATCGGGGACTAACATGGTGGTGCTTCCTTTCTTCTTGCAGCAGATTATCAATTCTTGCTTGTTTAATGAAAAGATATATTCGTTTTTAACCTGTTGCCGATCAATGAGTTCATAGCTTAAGGCCTTACCTGAATTGAAGGAAGTAGAAAACCAATCGCGGCTGAGTAAATGCTTATTCAGACTGTTTGATTCGTTATTGCTTCTACTCACGATTTCATAGTAAAATCCATTTCGAACAAATCCTTTGCCTTTTACCTGCTGATCAATCGATTTACCTGCGAGTGCCCAAACAATTTCCTGGTTCACTTTTAATTTAATTAAACAGAAGTTTTCCGAGAAATCGATCGGTACGCGTGTTGAACTGGTGTCCTGAACCCAATTTTGATAGTATTCAGACACGGTTTTCATCATCTTAGCATCCCCATTTCTGAACGAGTAGTCAAAAAGTATTTTTGAAAAGATATCTCTTGGATTAATTTTCACAATTCCTATGGTTTCATTTGGACAGGGAATCGCTGCAATCATACTGTCTCTTTTAAGAAAATTGACATAACTGAATACAGCGATCCAAATAATGAAAATAAGAATGATGGCAATAAATCGTTGAGCGACTTTCATTTAAGCAAAGGTATAGAAAAGGCTTTTGATTACATTTGTACTATGCGAAAATTAGTTCATAAGTTTCTATTGCTTTTGGGTTGGAATATTTCCTTATGGAAACCTGAAGGAATTAAGAAAGCTGTCGTGGTTATGGGACCACATACGTCCAACTGGGATTTTGTGCTAGGTCGCTTGGCTTTTTATATGATGCATTTGCAGGGGCGATATCTTGTTAAGAAAGATATTTTTGTTTTTCCCTTGGGCCTTATTTTGAAAGCGTTGGGGGCCATACCGGTGGACAGAAGCAAGAATAATAACATGGTTGAATACGTGGCTAATTTGTTTAAAGAAAAGGAAGAGCTATATGTGGTTTTTACACCAGAAGGAACCCGGAGCTACAACCCCAACTGGAAAAAGGGTTTTTATTATATCGCAGTCAAAGCAGAAGTTCCGATTTTATTAGCCTATGTTGATTTTCCTTCAAAAAGAGGTGGTTTTCTTGAGGTGTTCTATCCTACAGGTGATGTAGATGCGGATATTTTGGAAATCAAACGTAAACTCGGACAATTTAAAGGTAAATATCCTGAAAAAGGAATTATTTCTTAATGTCTCCTGTTTTCGGATTGTACCCATACGGACAATGTTTGCAATTACTTTTGCAACAATATCCTCTTTTCAGATGGTACGCCTCCTTAAAAACTATAAATCCTTCTTCACTGATGTAATAATCCTCATCGGTAAGCTTAGATCGCTTACTGAATTCAGAATAATCCATGCCTAAATCCTCCTTGCCATCCATAGAAAATAGTATAATTGAGTCGTTTAATCTACCTCAAAACATACATGGTCATGAATTGTTCATTCTTAGAGAAGATTTAATTCATTCGTTGATTTCCGGTAATAAATGGCGCAAACTTTCCTATGTGATTTCCGAGGCGAAAAAGCGGGGTGTTCATGGTATTATTACCTATGGAGGAGCATTTTCAAACCATCTAGTGGCAACAGCTACGGCCTGTAAACTATATGAGATTCCATGCATTCTCAGGGTCAGGGGCAATGAATTAACATCCGATTCGAATGCATATTTAAAACACTGTGAATCCGAAGGTGCCTTGCTCGAATTTCTGGAACGAAATCGGTATAAAGATGAAAAATATACGGATACCGTTATTACTTATTTGAACAGAACATGGTTAAGTGTACCGGAAGGTGGGGCAAGCGAACTTGGGTTAAAAGGGTGCTTGGAAATTATTTCAGACGACATGGATTTTGATATCATTGCCTTGGCTCAAGGCACTACAACAACCAGTTTGGGCGTGTTGCTCAGCAGTAAACCACCAACGGAAGTATGGGCTTTTCCAGTGTTGAAAGGATTCGATTCAGTTAGCGAAATGGATGCCCTGGCTCGTAAGTTTAATCGTACCTCCGCATGGTCAGATGCCAAATCTAGATTGAAATGCTTTGATTCATATCATTTTTCAGGATATGCCAAAAATAACGAGGCTTTAACTCAGGCGCTTAGCGATTTAAAAATCGAAGGAAATTTTGAGTTAGATCCGGTTTACACCGCAAAAGCGTTCATCGGTATGATTAGCGAACTTCAAAACATAAATCAGCCGAAAAAAGTCCTGTTTATTCACACAGGCGGCGTTCTACCGATTTGATTATTTAACTTTTGTCTTTCTCTTTCCGTAAAGATGTGTGGATTTGAAGAACAACTCGATAGACCCTAATCCTTTATTGGCATTACTCAATTTCGAAACCGTTACATCAACCGCTAATCCCATTCTGAAATTAAGCACTTTGTAGTTAAAGTTCAAACTAACTGCGTCATTCCATCGATAGAATGCACCATAATTAATCGACTTCGACTTGAGGATGTTAGTAATATCAGAACCATTTCTCATGATATTTTCAAACATCACACCCATAATTAAATTTGCGTTTGGTCCATTTTTAAAGGCCATTAGCTGCGGTTGAATTCTCAAGTCACGTCTACGCGTTGTTATGTCTGCTCCTATGTTCATTGCCATTTGCATAAACATTCGTTCTCCTGTTTCGTTGAAGGTCAACCGTGGTTTATTCAAGTGATTCAACGCCAATCCACCAAAGAATCTAGATTTATCCCGCGTTTGATATTGATATTGTACACCGGTATTCACGTTGAACGCTGCGTTCGATGAACGACTCAAGGTGCTGTTGATAAACGTAGGGTCTCCAATAGATCCGGTATATCCCCATCCATTCCAATCTGTTTCCCAAGAAGGCATCGTTGGGTCGTAACTCATCAAAATCATTCCAGGAGAAGCACCCACTGAAAATTTTGAAAATTGATTCAACTGCATAGTGTAACTAATCGGCACATTAACTTCGGTAGCCATTAATTTACTTTCTCCGGTCTGCTCGTTTTTAACAGTGAAACCTATTCCAAAATTATTCTTACTCATCGGACCATCCGAGATTTTGAACTCACCAATCAAGGCATTGGTTCGCATCGGAGTTCCAGACATGGTTAGGTTTTGCATTTTAAAGGCTGTGCAAAACGAGAAGTCTTCGGCACCCGTGGCAACACTGGCTACATTGAACAATGCAGGCGTTTGATAAAACAAACTTGAATTATAGGCATATTGCGAAGTGGCAACGTGTGTAATTCCAAGAACAGCAAGAAATACGATCTTTTTTATCATCTTACTCATTATTTATATAAGGTTACATTCCCATTCAGAGAACCAGATAACCCGTTAATTAAACGATATTCTAACTTATAGACAAATGTTCCAACGTTTAGAGCTTTTCCTTTGAACGTGCCATCCCATCCTTCTTGCGGGTTAGTTGTTCTGAAAACCATTTGACCGTAGCGGTTGTAGATTTCAAAGTTCATTGAAACTATAGCTCCGCCATCGCCATTAAAACCATTCAAATAGTTCATGTCTTTGTCAACATTGGTAACAACCCTTAATACGTCGTTGTATCCATCCCCGTTCGGCGAAAACGCATCAGGCACTGTGATTTTAACAGAATCTCTAAAAAGTACAGAAACAAATACCGTATCAGAGGCAATACATCCTTCTGGAGAAATATTATTTAGAATATAATACGTTGAATAGAAAGGAGCAACAATAACCGTATCGCATTCACCAACTACATCACCAAAACAATAGACATCGTTGCCTCCGTTAGGTGTAACCCAAACCAAAGAATCTCCCGGAACAAACCCGCTCGCTACAATTACAGCACCTGAAGTAATTTGTCCACTCGGCCACATTCCACCGTACATTGGGATAATCGTATCATTAATAGGAACCCCACCAATTGTATCTAGTAAACCAATACTAATCATAGGCATAGAACCTACTGTCAATACTTGGCTCGCAGAACTCGTAGCGCCATTCGCATCTGTTACCGTCAACGTAAGGGTATAGGTCCCTGCCGTGCTAAAACAAATTTGACCAGGATTCATTCCACTATAAAAAGACGGCGTACCACTCGGGAATGACCAACTTGAAGACACCACATCGTTAGAGGAGGTATTTTCAATGTCTATGCAATCTCCTTCGCAGATTACATTGTCAGATAGGCTAAAACTGGCAGTCGGTTGTGCAAATGCTGTTAAGGAAACGGCCACCACTATTAAGAAAGAAAGAAATTTCATAATTTCAAATTCATTAAGATTGCGACGAAGTTAAGAAAATCCTTTCAAAAATACACAAATCACTCGGTATTAAGCAATCGAATGATTTCAGATGCCTCTTCTGGGTCGTGTACCCTCAAGAATGTGGCACCGTTTAAAAGTGCATACGTATTCAGCGCAGTTGTACCATTTATGGATGTTTCGGGCTTTTTATTCAGCTTTTTGTAAATCATTGATTTTCGAGAAATACCGCAAAGAATTGGCGTTTCGAATAATTGAAAAAATCTGAGATTCGTCATTAATTCATGATTTTCTTCCAGCGTCTTAGAAAAACCGAACCCTGGATCTACGATGATGTCCTTAACTCCAGCGTTTCGTATATTAACTATAAGTTCAGATAATTCCTGAAGTACTTCTACGGTTACATTTTTATAGGAAGTTTCATCATGTAAGTTACTTGCTTCACCTCGGGAATGCATTACGATGTATGGCGCATTATACTTAGCGCAAACATCCCATATTTCAGGATTATTCCGTCCTCCCTCAACATCATTTATGAGCTCTCCGCCATGCTGCAAGGCCCAATCAGCAACCCGTGGACAACTCGTATCGATAGAGACATAAAACTCGGGAAATTTTTCCTTTAAAAAGGCAAGTACAGGGCTTAGTTTTTCAATTTGCTCCTCACTTTCAATTAACGAAAATCCTGGCCTAGTAGATTGCGCGCCAACATCGATAAACTTTACATCGTGGGATTTACATCGATTTAAGTAGGCTTCGATGCCCACCATGGAATCAAATCTGCTAGCGGAATAAAATGAATCTGAAGTTATGTTAAGTATGCCCATGACTTGTGGGCGTTCCATGCTAACTAAATTATTACGCAAGCGAATGGACCCGATTGAACGAAAATGCTTAACTTCGACCCCGTAAAAATTACTTTTTGTCATGTCCGATACCTTGGCTTCTTTCACAAATATACTTACAAAATGTCGGGAAATTTATATTGCCAAGACAACGGACTATGGAACTGCATGGCGTATCCTCAGGCCAATTGCCTTAGCTGATCAGTTGTATATCAAGGCAAATAGAATCCGAACCATTCAAGAAAATGGAGAAACAAAAGTAGGGGATGGCATAGAAGGTGAGTTCATGGCGATTGTAAATTATTGCATTATGGGCTTGATTCAAATCAATGAATCCGAGGATTTAGCCATGGAATTGCCAATGGAAGAAGCCGTGGCGCTCTATGATAAATACAAAGACGAATCTGTTTCTTTAATGTTAAAGAAGAATCACGATTATGGAGAGGCATGGCGTGAAATGGCCATTGAATCGCTTACGGATCTTATCTTAATGAAGATTTATCGAATTAAACAAATCGAAGGGAATCAGGGAAAAACGTTAGTTTCAGAAGGCATAGATGCAAATTATTATGACATGCTAAATTATGCCGTGTTTGCGTTAATTCTAATGGATGTTAAATAAATGTTAGCATTTTTCTAAAGCAAACTTGTCGTGCTATTTTCGTTGAAAAATACGATATGAACTCGATAAAGAAGTATGCTCCTTGGACAATCAGAATCTTAATCTCTTTTGTTTTCTTTTTATCCGCAATTGCAAAATTGTACCCTAATCCATCTTATGCTCTAACCTATTTTGAGGTTCATCAATTAGAACCGATGGGTATTCCACTTAGTGTTGCCCAATATTTGTCACGAATTTTAATCGGTGTTGAATTCGCGATTGGGTTCCTGATGTTGTTGCCATTTTTTCTAAAGCGAGTGGTTATACCCGTTACGATCTTTATGCTCACGGTATTTATCGTTGAGTTAGGCCTTGAAATTATCTTCAAAGGAAATGCCGGGAATTGCGGTTGTTTTGGTACGCTTATAAAAATGACCCCACTCGAAGCGATGTTAAAGAATATTGTTTCCATTGGTTTGTTGATTTGGTACTATTTTTTAACTAAAAATACGGTGTCAACCGATTCCTTAATCGACCAGTCTGGTCAGGTCAACAAAAGGGAGGAGCTGTTTGGTAACCTTCAAGCGCGACTCAATTGGTCGATTATTGGTAATCTGTTAGTAGCGTCTATTTTCGGAGTATTCATTGCCGGTCCAATTCGCTTTCAGCAAGCAGAACCCGCTAAACCAGTTTCCGTTGTAGATACCCTTGCGCTTGAGCCCATCCATACCCACGATACGTCCCTTGTGACAAATCCTAAACCCATCAAGAAAGATAGCATCGCGCCTGTAGTTGATTTAGGACCAAGCGCGAAAGCATCGGGGTTTGAGAACATATTTCCTGATATTAACAAGGATAAAAAAATCTTGTGCTTTTTCGCACCAGGGTGCGACCATTGTCGAGCAACAGCAAAGGCACTTACAACGATGAAGTCGAATGTGAAAGATTTTCCTTCAATGCGCATTATATTCATGGATGAAGAACCGGAGTTGATTCCTGATTTCTTCAAGTTTGCAGGTGCGGAATATCCGTATTATGTGATGGATATTGTTAGTTTTTGGAAAAAACTAGGGAGTGGAAAAGAAGTGCCAGGTGTACTATACCTTTGGAATGGCAATACGAAGAAGTTCTACCAAGGGATTGATAAAGAGGAATTTAACGCTGCAGAGTTTAAAAAAATCCTGAATAAGAAGTCGTAAGACTGAAAATTGCGCTAATTTTAAGCATGCGCAAACCGATTATTGGAGCAAATTGGAAGATGAACTTATCGTGTGATGAAGCCGGTCAGCTCTACACCAAGATGTCGGCTCTTTCCGAATTAGAGTCTACCGTTGACTTGGTTGTGTTTCCACCTCAGCCTTATCTAGCATTGCTATCTAAAATGAATGGTGTTGCCATTGGCGCGCAAAATGCTTATGCCCCGGATATGTTCGGTGCATTCACGGGCGAAACATCCTTGATGCAACTTAAAGACCTACATGTGAACAGCGTTCTTGTTGGTCACTCAGAGCGACGGTTGCATTTTGGAGAGGATACTGATTTTTTGGTTGCTAAAGCCAATACGGCCTTATCCTTAGGGATTCAAGTGTTTTTCTGTTGCGGTGAAAGCGATGAGATTCGATCGAATGGAACAGCCATAACCTTTGTAGAAAATCAATTGGAACCCTTACTTCACCAATTAAATCAAGCGCATTGTCCCTTATTGGTTATTGCGTATGAGCCCATTTGGGCGATTGGTACAGGTAAGGTGCCTTCTTTAGAAGAAATAGAAGAGATGCATGCGGCAATTCGAGCACTATGTTCACGCTATTTTGACCAAGCCAGCTCCGATGCTATTCGTATAGTTTATGGCGGAAGTTGCAATGCGACGAATGCGAAATCAATCTTTCAATTACCTAATGTAGATGGTGGTCTCGTTGGTGGAGCGTCCTTGCAATTTGATTCATTCAAAGAGATAATCGATAGCATATGATAGATTATATTGAATTGAAAATGACCTTTGTTCCCTTTCATCCATCGAATGAAATTGTCACACTTTGGTTATCAGATATTGGTTTTGAGAGTTTTCTTGAAGAAGGAGAAGCAGTCAAGGCTTACATACCTGCGGCGTCCTTTGATTATGACGCAGTTCAAACACTTCTTAATCCTTTAATTACTCAGGGAATCGAAGTTAATTTCGAGCCTACTGTAATACCTGGTCAAAATTGGAATCAAGTTTGGGAGGATAGTTTTGAACCAGTCTTGTTAGACCATCTTTCCATTGTAGCACCGTTTCATGGCGCTGAATTTCGCAAGGGAAGAGTAATCGAAATAGAACCGAAAATGTCCTTTGGAACAGGTCATCATCAAACAACGTTTATGATGTGTCAGGCCATGGAGCACATGGAATTAGCAGACAAGTATGTGCTAGATATGGGCACGGGGACAGGAATATTGGCTATTAATGCGGAGCAATTAGGTGCACGCCATATTTTAGCTGTTGATATTGAATCGTGGTCGGTTGAAAATACCATAGAAAATACGCAAAGAAATCAGTGTTCAAGGATCCAAGCCCGCGAAGGGGATATGGATGTTGTAACTGAAGTAGGATTTGATGTTATTCTCGCGAACATTAATAGAAACGTGCTGATTCGCCATTTGAATTCTTATTATGACGCACTCTCCGCTAGCGGCTTGTTATTGTTAAGTGGATTTTTCACATCGGATGTTGAGGCCTTAGAAATGGAGGCAAAAGCGCTCGGATTTAAACGAATTAATACATATGAAAAAGAAAATTGGGCTTGTATTTTACTTGAGAAATGTTAGTTTTCTACTCCTTCTATTCGGGTTTAATGTTCTTTTAAACGCCCAAACATTTTCAAAAAATCGAGAAAAATTCCTCAAAGAAAGTCAAAAGTTGTTTGTTGAGGAACAAATGGAATACAACGTAAATCAAGTTTTCCCATCGGTCATTGCGAATGCCTCCAGTCTTTCCGAAGGTAATTTTAATCGAATGGTAGATGCTGCAAATGCCGTGTATTCTTCATCAAACGATATTCAGCTTACCTATTTTATGGTGGCTACGTATGTCTATCAGTCCAAAAATAAATGGTCCGCCGATTTCACGACCACATGGGTTGAATTAGAACGAGATTTCCGAGCGAAAGACGTGGAGGAATACGGTCCGTTTCTTGAGTTTTCGTACAACTTGTTTCGCTTTAAAGCGCTTCATAAAACGGACAATTCGGTATGGGTATTTAAAGGCGACATGCAGTGGAATACCGAGAAAAAATTGAAGATCACCTGTTCGGATGGTCAATTACTTGGGTATTCACCGGGTTTAAAAGGAGAGGACAGCGTTTGGGTTTCAGAAACGGGTGGAACGTTTGAATATGAATCAAAAAAGTTTAGCGGTAGAAATGGAACCATTACCTGGGAGAAAGCAGGACTTAAGAAATCTGAAACATTTGCTGAGTTAAAAGGGTATCGGATTTCAATGACGGATGTACTTTTAAAAGCGGATACGGTGTCTTTAACAACGCCCTATTTTTCGTCACCGATTCTTGGCGCACTGGTGGATAAATCAAAAGATCGCTTGGAAGATCAAGACGGCGCGCCACTTTTTTCATCATTCAGTCAACGCTTGCGAATCACCGAGTTAAAGGAATTTATGGATTTTGATGGTGGCTTTAGTCTGCAAGGCAGCCGAGTAGTTGGTGCAGGGAAGAAAGGAAATCCAGCAACACTCATTTTTAAGTATAAGAACAAACCAACCCTGATTGTAAGTTCGCTACATTTTGATATTGATCCAAATCGAATTCTATCCCGCGAATCTTCGCTGAAACTTGTTTATCCAAATGGAGATTCCTTGGTTCACCCATCCGGGTTATTTGAATTTGAAGTGCCTAAAAATCAGTTGCTTTACACAGCAGCTAAACGCGGTTCGTTTGTTGTGCCATTTATGGATTATCACTTCAACGTGACGAATAATGCCCCTGTTTTAAAATGGGAGCCAGGAACTGCCTTTCCTAAGTTTACCTTTGAAATGGCTACGTCACAAGCTCAGAAATATATGCAGTTTGAATCCTTAAACTATTTCAACGAGAGTGAATTTAAACTTTGGGGCGCAGGTAATCAAAATTCCTTAGTCCAAATTTCAGGCTATTGCAGGAAAAATTCCTTGTCAGTATTATCGGAAGGACAAGCGGCAAGTGCCTTGGGATTGAGCATCGATTACGCCAAGTCAAAACTACTGGATCTTTCAATGCGCGGTTTTCTGGTATATAATACGGTTGATAAGACAATTACACCTTCAGCTAAACTTTTTTCTTTTGCAGATGCAAACTCTAGCGGCTTAGATTATGATAACATCTCTTTTACCTGTGATTTGAAAGAACGTCCTTTGCCAGCATCCATTGAACCGGCGCAAGCTGAAAAAATCAAGAAGTTAAACGCTCGGTATGTTAAGCAAGATTTTTATGCGTTTATCGATTTAGATAAGGATCAAGTGTTTTTAACGGGTGTAGATGGCTTAACCATATCAAATGCACAACAAGTTTCCTTGTATCCGGATTCTGGGTATTGCATACTAAAACCCAACAGGGATCTTGTTTTTAAAGGACAATTACTGGCGGGTAAGTTATTTACTGAATTGAAGGACGGATATTTTTCCTATGCAGAATTTAAAGTAAAATTAAATAGTACCTCATACGCAGCCTTAGTGGTTAATCCAATGGTTGCGGCAGATGGCGATCAACCCATCGAATTAGTAAGTTCTTTTGCCAATTTAAAAGGGGAGATTTTAATTGATGAACCTTCCTCGAAATCGGGTAGGAGCAAGACCAATAAAGCGTTTCCTAAATTACTTGCCCCGAATCCTACGAAAGTGGTGTACAACGATCAATCCATTGTTAATGGAGCCTATGATTCATCGCGGTTCTTCTTTCGGTTGGAACCCTTTGAATTGGATAGTTTAGATAACTTTAATGAAGCCGCTCAGCGCTTTAAAGGCGAATTGATTTCAGGAGGAATTTTCCCGCCGATTAAAGAGCCTTTGAGAATCATGCCTGATTATTCTATGGGTTTTTCAACCGTTGCTCCTGCCGGCGGATGGGCTTTTTATGGGGATAATTCGAAGTATGAAAACAAAGTGATTTTGTCTCATAATGGGCTTCAAGGCGCTGGAACCATTAATTACAGTACTGCTACGGCCATCTCCCAAAAACTTACCTTCTTACCAGATTCTACTATCGGAATTGCCAAGTTTATTAATAAAGAAGCCATAACAGGAGTTAAAGTACCAAGTGTTACCTCTGAAGCTGCTCTAGTTACCTTCATTCCCAAAAAACAAGTCCTGAAAGCAAGTGCTTGGCGAGGTGTTAATCTTCAAATGTTTAATAACCAGTGCGAGATGGAAGGGAGTGTGATTTTATCCACCAAAGGAATGCGCGGCACAGGCATGCTTCATTTTCCAGATGCCGACCTGGGTTCAAGGGATTTCAGTTTTACACATGAAGATATTTTTGCAGATACGTCATCCTTTGCCTTGAAAAATAGATTTGTGAATGAAGGTCAGGCCCCCGTGGCGATGGAAACAAAAGATGTGAAATCCAATGTGTCGTTTAAAACACGTAAAGGGGAGTTTAATTCCTTTGGAACCAAACGAATAAAGTTTCCACCCAATCAATATTATTGTACGATGGATAAATTTTTCTGGTACATGGATAAGGCAAATGTAGATTTTGAAAAGTCGAAATCGCAAAAAACCACCTTTGAAGCGGGGGCGGATTTAGAAGAATCCAATTTTTTCTCAATGCATGAAGACCAAGATACCTTGCAGTTTCGTTCGCTCCTCGCAAGTTACGACCTCAAGCTTCAAACCTTGTTTTGTGGTAAAGTTGAATATGTACGGGTGGGTGATGCAAAAATATATCCAGATTCTATGAAAGTTACCGTCAGGAAAAATGCGGTTATGGATCCCTTGAATAACGCTAAAATTGTAGCACCTTTTGTCACTAAATTTCATACGTTCACTAATGCAAACATCAATATAAGCTCCCGAAAAAAATATGAGGGTAATGCCAAATACCCGTATTACGATCGAGATAGCGTACTAACCGTATTGGATATGAAGACCATTAAATATTTCAACTCGGTTACGCAGGCGGAAGGTGTAATTGCTCAGAAAGACAATTTTAAATTGAGTAAAGAATTCGACTATTTTGGTAACATTAAAATTGTTGCCGCAAGTCCAGGGATATACTGCGATGGTGCAACCAAATTAAATCATGCATGCCGTAGTTTTGATCGTTCCTGGTTGAATTTTAAAGATACCATACTCGCCAAGAATATTCAGATTCCGATTTCAGAAAATCCGGTAAATGACCTTGGGCGTAAATTAGCCGTAGGCTTCCTTTGGAAAAATTCTGAATCGATGGACAGTGTGCTTGTATACCCTGCATTCTTATCAAAAACCCAGGGAATCGACGATCCTGTGGTGTTTACGTCTTCCGGGTATGTACAATATAACCCAAACAGTTTAACCTTTCAAATTGGTGAAAAGCCAAGATTAAGCGGGGTAAGTGATGTAGGGAATCTTCTCACCATGTACACTGAAACCTGTTCCTTAACTGGACTCGGGAAAATTAGTTTTGGGGTTAATTTAGGCGAAGTTACAGCAAACTCTTTCGGTTCAATCAGCTATGAAAACGAATCAAAGAAAATAGGCATGGACGTATCTACATTAATTAAATTCCCCATGCAAAAGGATGTCTTCGATAAAATAGGCGATGGGTTAAAAGCCCTAGAAGGCCAAAAAAATGTGGATATGAATTCGAAGAAACTTAATTTCTCTACGTATTTGCGACAGATGCTCAGCGAGGAAAAAGTAAATGAACTCTTGAAAGATTATGAAGAGGATAAACTTCGAAAGATGCCTGTCGGACTTGACCAAACCTTAGTGATTTCTGGGTTGAAATTTGATTTCGTTCGCTTCAAAACAAAAGCCAATGAAAGTGGATTCGCAAGCGGTTGGGTTACTAGGCCTCCAACTGGATCAACAGAAACCGATGAAGAAGGGGATGAAGTAAAAGCTAAAACCCGTTGTGCAATAATAGCCATTGAAGGCAAACCCATCCTAAAAGAAGTGGAGTTTAATATGGCCGTTTCTCAGACAGCTATAGAAAAGTCCTTTCAAGGATTATTGATTTCATTTAAAGATCAATCCGATAAAGATTTTCTCTTTGATTATGGAATGAACAGAAAAGATGGTAAATTGCTTGTCTATTCTAAAGATAGTGAATTGAAAACCATGGTCACTGAAATGAAGCCTGACAAACGAAAATCAAAAGATTTTTCTTTTGAATGGATAGATGATGCATCGCTACAGCTTGCCATGGTGCGTTTAAAAGAGTTTTTAAGAGCAAAATAAATGACAATTGCGTTAGCGTTCCTTGCGTCCTACCTTCTTGGCTCAATACCATCCGCGGTATGGTTGGGTAAGTACTTACATGGAATTGATGTTAGGGAACATGGCAGTAAAAATGCGGGGGCAACCAATTGCTTTCGCGTACTTGGAAAGCGCACTGGCACCTTGGTGCTAGCAATGGATATTTCAAAAGGAGTACTTAGTATGCTCTTGTCGATCTATTTACTGAAAGAAACTGGTTCGATGCTCTTGTTAATGCTCGCTGCGGGTATCTGTGTGTTGGGTCATGTATTTCCTGTGTTTGCTGGATTTCGTGGGGGTAAGGGCGTAGCTACTTCATTGGGGGTTTTCTTGGGCTTGAATCCACTCACGGCAGTAACCTGTATTTTGGTGTTTTTGGTAGTTTTTCTTCTAACTCGGTATGTATCTCTTGCGTCTATTACTGCAGCATTTTTGTTGCCTTTTATTAGTTATTTTGTGTTTCACCAGGAAGAACCCGAAAGGCTTTGGTTTAACATGATCTTATCGGGCATAGTGATTTTAGCACATCGCAAAAACATCAAGCGCTTGTGGAAAGGAGAGGAACAGCGATTGAACCTTAACGCATCTAAGATGTAACCTTGGCTGACGTGTTCAAAATAAAAAACATAGGTTTACTTATACTTGCTTTTGTTAGCTTGAATCTTAGCGCTCAATCCGTTATTCAAATTGAAAAACGCGCATTTGAGGCGTATAAGTTAGCTCAATATGCAACAGCCAAAGTAGATTTCCAACAATTATTGGCTAGAGACCCCGAGTCTGATAGTTATAATTTTCATTACGCCGTATGTCTGTATCACACAGAAAACAAAAGCAATGCCCGCAAGTATTTCGAGTTTGTAGCCAACCGAAGCGTTGCGTTCTGTGATGCGCATTACTACCTCGGAAAAATCCATCACCTCAGTTATCGCTTTAATGATGCGATCGCTTCCTTTAAATCCTATTTGGCGTGCAATCCTTCGGATGGGTTGAATGCTAAAAAAGAAATCTCATATTGTAATAACGGAAATGTGTTGCTTGAACAACCCAAATCGCTAACGACCCTAGTTACGCAGTTGGCTACAGAAGAAACGTTCATTCAGAAGTTTGATATTGAGGAAATTGGCGGTAAAATTTATGCGGATCCATCCTTACAGACTAAAGCCGATAAGAAAAAAACATACATTCCGATTTGCTATTATAAGCGCGGTGATACCTATAAGTTTTATGCGAGTTATGGGGACGACCCCGCTCAATTAAAGTTGTTCTACATTCAACGCATCAGTCAGGATGTTTGGTCTAAGCCGACCCAACTTGCGCTTACATCGCCAGCCTCAGACCTTGTTTTTCCGTTTTATGATACCCAGGCGAAGCGTCTCTATTTCTCTTCCAACGGGTTTAATTCTATGGGAGGATTTGATTTGTTTGGTGTTTCTTTTGATCCCGAGACCAATACCCTGGGAAGTGTAGAGAATTTAGATTTCCCCTTTTCTTCAGCGGCAAATGATTTTTTCTTTGTCCCCTTAAATTCAACAGCTTCTATTGCTTGGTTCGCCTCGGATCGGAATGTAGCTACCGGTAGAATTGAAGCACTTAAAGTGAGCTATACCGTTAATGCCGGAAATTTAATTGCTGTAAGAGGTCAATTTACGGATTTGGTTAATCCAAAAAACACACGGATTCAAGTTAAAGTGAAAGACCCTCAAGACGGTGCGGAATATGGTCCATTCACGAGCGATGAAAATGGAAACTATAACATGTTGTTGCCCGGTGCGGGGACCTATGTGTTTAGCGCGTTTATCGACGGCACGGAAAAGATATTTGAAAATGAACAAACACTACCTGAACAAAAGGAGAATGTTCTCTTCAAACAAAGCGTAACGTATTCCATGGACCAAGGCAGTGAATTGGCCGGATTTAGTTATGATTTTAAAGGTGGAATGACCGAAGAAATGAAGGCATTCAAAGCGAATTCTATTTCTCAATTATCCTTGAGCGCACGTCCAGCATTAACCCCAATGCAAGCTTCTACAGAGGCTAGCGATCAAGTGTCCGTTGAAGAGCAACTTACAGCATTAAACCTTGGAGGGAACAACCTAACCGAAAAAAGTGAACTTTTGGTGGACAAATTGATTGAAATTTCAAATACAGGATTTGATTTACAGGATACAGCGGAAGACCTTGCAAAACAAAAGAATCAGGTCGAATACAAGTTAAAAACGTTTTCGGATCAAGCATCAAGGTATAAGGAATTGTTAAAAGGGTCGGATGCTGTAGCCAATCAATACTATGCGAAAGAATTAATCCAACTGTTGGACTCCATCGATAAGTATGAACTGAAATTACTTAAAAATACGCTGGCATCCGAAAGGAATAGTACCCATATAAATTCATGGAATTCTTTAAATGTAGAGCCTTCCATTAACGCATTAAGTGACCAGATCAAGATGGCACTAATTCAAGAGAATGAAGATTCATTAGTTCAGGTATTGAGTCGTAATCAAAAAGCAATTCGGGATTTCATTGAATATCCAGCATCCATTGCCAATCCTGAGGTTCAACCCATTTCTTCCGCTTCGGATCAAATAGGTGCTGAACTCACAGCGCTTCGGAATAGTGAAGCGCAGCTAAAAAATGAAATAGCTCGAATCAACGACAAGAAATCTGAGGCTAAGCGAAAGGAATTAGAACAATTAAATACAGATCAAGCGGCTAAAGAAAAACAGTTGAGTACAATTTCTTCTTTAATTGAAGGGAAAGAACGTGAGCAATTAAAATCCGAACTCACCAATTCTTTTCAGAAAGAAGGATTTACACTGAGCGATTCCGTTTTGGAGGGGCTCGTAGTTCGCGTTCAAAAAAACCAGGAAGAACAACGGCAAGCAGCACGTATTGTGAATCAAAACCAAGTTCCATCCGATAATGCGACGGGTGCAGCAGTACTTAACAACCAGATTTCGTCGATTAAAGCTGAGAATGAAGTCATAAAGAATCGATTTGTTTTGGCAAATCCGATGGAACAAGAGGCCTTGGCAGCGCGTTCCCAACAACTAGAGGCCAGGCTGGATTCGCTTCAGACCTTAAAACTTGAATTGGAGAACACCACCGCGCAGAATCCGGTACAACCCAAAACTACTGAAACTACACCGGTTGTCGTAGACCCAAACAACCCCGAAGTAAATCCAAGCAATACGGCTCAGAATCCGGGACAACCCAAAACTACAGAAACTACGCCTGTGGTTGTAGACCCAAACAACCCCGAAGTAAATCCAAGCAATACGGCTCAGAATTCGGTACAACCCAAAACTACTGAAACTACGCCTGTTGTAACAGACCCAACAAACCCTGCAGTAAATGCAACCAATACAGCACAGAATCCGGTGCAACCCAAAACTACAGAAACTACGCCTGTTGTCGTAGACCCAAACAATCCCGAAGTAAATCCAAACAACACAGCTCAGACTCCGGTGCAACCAAGAACTACTGAAACTACGCCTGTTGTCGTTGACCCAAACAACCCCGAAGTAAATCCAACCAATACGGCTCAGAATCCGGTGCAACCCAAAACTACAGAAACTACGCCTGTTGTAACAGACCCAACAAACCCTGCAGTAAATCCAAACATCACAGCTCAGAATCCGGTGCAACCGAAAATCACGGAAACTACGCCTGTAGTTGTAGACCCAAGCACCCCTGAAGTAAATCCAACCAATACGGCTCAGAATCCGGTACAACCGAAAACCACCGAAACTACACCTGTTGTAACAGACCCAAACAACCCCGAAGTAAATCCAAACAACACAGCTCAGAATCCAGTGCAACCGAAAACCACGGAAACTACACCTGTAGTTGTAGACCCAAACAATCCCGAAGTAAATCCAACCAATACGGCTCAGAATCCGGTACAACCGAAACCTACGGAAACTACACCTGTTGTAACAGACCCAAACAACCCCGAAGTAAATCCAACCAATACAGCTCAGAATCCGGTGCAACCGAAAACCACCGAAACTACGCCTGTTGTCGTAGACCCAACAAACCCCGAAGTAAATCCAAACAACACGGCTCAGAATCCGGTGCAACCGAAAACCACGGAAACTACGCCAGTTGTAATAGACCCAACAAACCCCGAAGTAAATCCAACCAATACGGCTCAGAATCCGGTGCAACCGAAAACCACGGAAACTACACCTGTAGTTGTAGACCCAAACAACCCCGAAGTAAATCCAACCAATACAGCTCAGAATCCGGTGCAACCAAGAACTACGGAAACTACGCCTGTGGTTGTAGACCCAAACAACCCCGAAGTAAATCCAACCAATACGGCTCAGAATCCCGTACAACCAAGATCTACGGAAACTACGCCTGTGGTCGTTGACCCAAACAACCCCGAAGTAAATCCAAGCAATACGGCTCAGAATCCGGTGCAACCGAAAACTACAGAAACTACGCCTGTGATCTCTGATCCATCAAGTCAGGAAGCTTCTGTGAATCGTTCGATGCGCGCCATAAAGGAATTGGAGGACCAACAACAGGGGATTTTAAGAATAGAACAAGAGAATGCTGCAGTAGAAGCTGAAACATCTGTATTAAAAGACCAATTGACCCTTGCGAATACCCTGCTTAAATTAAAAATGGAATTAGGGGATTCTATGTATGCGTCGGTTCTTAATACCAAAGAAATTGAAGCATTAACGCAAGGAATAGGGCAATCGATAGCGAAGGTGAATGAGAAACTTGAAACGACGCAACAGTTGGAGGTTGACCTCAGCAATTTAGCGCAAGGACTTCAGGGTATTGCATCAAATCCTTCAACAGAATCGCTCTTCACTGTACCAAAATCAGTCGCCTTGACAGAAGCAGAGCTTATATCTTTGTCTTCAGAGGGTTCGTATGATGCCTACGTTACGTTGAGAAAAGAATTTGCAAGTTTGAGGGCTAAGAAATCAGACGCAATGGATCAACTTGACCAACTAAAACTAAACCTATACCGTTCAACTAATCCCGAGGAAACCACGGCGATTACTTCGCAACTGGTGGGCTTAGCTGATGAAATTAAAACCCTCGAACGACAGGAGGCTCAGGTACTGAACACGATTAATTTGATGTCAAATAAGGATGCTTACCATTACTTAATTGAACAAGGCGTAGCACCTAAAGGCGGTGAAGGAAAAGCAGCATTTAGTAAAGACCAAGTGGCCTTCAGTATGAATGCAGATAAAAAGCAAGGGAATTCTTATCCTGTATTGAGTTCTATGCCAAATGGACTAATATTTCGGGTGCAAGTAGGGGTTTTTAGAAAGCCAGTTCCTGATTATTTCTTTCGTGAATTTACACCCGTATCCGGGGAACGCTTAACAAATGAATTAACAGCGTATTTAACGGGCTTCTTTGTCAGTTCAACGGAGGCAATTAATGCACGAGGTCAGGTACGTAATACCGGATATTCGGATGCATTCATTGTGGCATATTGCGATGGGAAGCGCATACCGTATCAGGTTGCGCTCAATTACGAAAAACAAGGATTATGCAAGGTGCGAAATAAACAAGAGCTTGAATCAGAGGTTTGGGGCTTAATGAGCGCGGCGTTAACTCCTTCAACACCGGTAGCTGAAATTCCCAAAGAAGTATATTATACCGTGCAGGTGGCAGCCTTAAAAACGGCCGATAATGGGAAATTGACCAATGTACCCGAGTTGTTCTACAACCAATCTATCATGGGGCTGTTTAAATATTCGAGTGGAAAATTCAATGAGTACAACCTTGCCAAAGCGCGTAAGACAGCGCTTAAAGCACTTGGGTATACCGATGCATACGTAGTGGCGTATAGAGATGGAATCCCCGTAAGTTTTAAAGAGGCAGAGCTAGCTTTGGCATATAAACAAGAACAACCGAATCTAGCTAAATCGAATGTTGAGCCAGTGAATAAAAGTATTGAAGGTGTAACGATTCAAACACCTACAAAAACCTATTACACGTTTACGAAAGAAATTGATACGATCGGATTGCCTTCAATGGTTCAGTATAATCGAATGGAAATGTTTGTATTACAGCCAAATTCACTTCAATCAGCCCCAATTGCGCGCGAAGAGATTTCACCCTTGCTGGCAATTTTTTATGCAGACTTTAAGTTAAATTTGGAGGGCACAGAAAAACCAAGCATCATGACCATTAAAGAAGAAGGGACAAAATTCCCCTTGATTCATGATTTTGCATTGCGCAACCAAATTCCATTCCGTGTTATGGTATTTGAAGATTCTCGTAGACAAATCGATTTTTATCCATCATCGGCAGAAAATAGTCAATTAATTTATAACTTGGCTGAAGCCTTAACCCTTGAAGTAACGTCAAATTAGTAATGAAAGAAAAGGTTAGCGAAAAAACAGAAGTAGCAGTTTTAGAAGAAAAGGAATTAGCATTAATTCTGTACAACGATGATTTTAACACCTTTGATCACGTGATTCATTGTTTGGTCACCGTGTGTGGTCATGAACCGCAGGCGGCTGAACAGTGTGCCTTTATTGTACATTACGGCGGAAAATGTGCCGTAAAACATGGGTCTTACGAAGAGCTTGAACCCAAATGTGTTGCCTTGCTAGACCGGGGTCTTTCCGCAAAAATTGAATCGTAATTAAGGTTTAGATAATTCGAAAAAAGTTTTCTCTATCGTTTCGTATTTCCCATTTGGCGTGGGCGATAGGGCAGGAGCCGCCATTACATTAAAATCACGATCAATTAATATATAATATGGAAAGGTACGAATGCCTAAGCTAGTCCATATTTCATGATCTATTGGAAACCCAACGCGCGTCCAATTAATCTGTTCCATTGCATGTTGTTCCGACGCATTTAAGTCGTTCTTCTCCACATAAATCGTAACGAATTCAATTTTACTTCCATACGTTTTTATCAACTTCTTTAATGCACTTAATTCACTAATGGCATTGGTGTTGGACGGATTAAATGCGTGCAAGTAAATATGCTTATTCGACATCTCACTCAAATTAACGCGTTCCTTTGTTCCAACAAGTTCCTCAAGAATAAAACTACTTCCTACTTGAATTAAATCCACTTGGGATAATACATTCAGTGCAATTTTTCGATGTTCAGGATATATCGAGTTTTTACTAATATTCTTTAGGTTTGAAAGAATTACGGTTTTCGGTAAAAAATCATCAGACAATGCTTGTTTTAAGAGGTAAATCCGTAAGAGTGATCGCAATTCGGGGTTACTACTGTAATCACATTTGGCCAGTAAGGTATCGCTTGCCGTTAAATTGTTAGCGGCAAATGCTGCAAATAACTTATCCGAAATTTCTGAATCGATTTGTGATAAATACTGATTGTAAAACGATTTAAAGTAATCCATATAAAAATCGCATTCGTAGCGTATGGGACTGCGTTCTAGGTACTGTCGATATTTTTCTTGGTTAGATGGCGCACCAAGGTAGCGTTGATTATCGATGTCGTTTGCTATCGTGTAACGGATGAAATTTGCGAAATAGGTAGAGGTATCCGCTTTTATATCTTTGGCCGCTAACATTTTTAGAAAGGTAATTTTGGAAGCGTATGCTCCGGGATTAACCTCACGTTCAACAAAAATATCCGCCATGTAATTGTCGATCCATGCATGAAACCCAAGAATTTTGTAATTGATGTCATTGCTATCTAAATCAAAAAACGTGAGCTCCACTTCTTCCTTTAGGTTATAGCTGCTGTGCTGCGGGTTATCGGCTATAAACTCCACCGTATATTTACTGTTTGGCTGAACATATAAGTACGCAGTTAATTGGTCATTTCCCAGAACCATTTTTTGAATTTGAGAAACGTCAGTCCTAAATTTAAAAATTCCGCGGTCGCTTACCAGGGTATCTTGAATGAGCGATAATTTACCACTAATGAAATCCTCATACTTCCATAAATAAAAGCGTTGATTAGGAAACTGTGGTGCATGCCCAATAATACTAACTTGTGCAGCTAATATGGTGGATATAATGCAGAGTTTAAAAAGCAGGAGGTAGCGCATTTCCATAGTTACTTAACTAACAAATGAGCATTGGTTACGAATTTATTTATATCACCACCTTGCTGATGAATTTCACGAACAATGGTGGCATTAATGGCTGAATTCGTAAGGTCTGTCAGTAAAAATACCGTTTCAATTGAAGCCATTTCTAAATTCATTTGCGCTATGGAACGCTCATACTGAAAGTCTTTGGTGTCTCTTAACCCACGAAGTATAAACGCACATTCATACCGTTCACAGGCATGTATCGTTAATCCGCTATAATCTATCACCTTTACCGGCAGGTCTTTGAATAAGGATGAGATGTGTGCTTTTCTTGATTCTGTATCAAAATAAGGCGTTTTATTTGAGTGAGATCCTAAGCCAATAATTACCTCATCAAAGAGCATTATCCCTTTATGGACTATGGCTTCATGACCTTTGGTGAAGGGGTCAAATGAACCAGGAAAAAAAGCGCGACGGTATTTCATTTGAAAAAACTAAAGTTAACATTGCCGAAAGTACGCGTATTCACATAATTTGTTTCCTCTTTGAGTACGGTAAATTTTCCATGCTCCATGATCAGTTGCCCATCCGTCCTCAATAAATTTCGCTCAAAGATTGTTTGAACAATAGCATTGTGAATTTTCATGTCGTATGGTGGATCGGCTATGATGAGATCGAATTGTTGGGTTGCACGTTGAACAAACGCTAAGGCATCTTGCGTATACAGACTAATTTTATCCTCAATGCCAAGAGCAGCCGCATTTTTCTTAAGCCAAGCAGTAACTTTTGGACTTTTATCAACGCAGGTTACTCCAAGCGCACCACGAGAAATAAATTCGAAGCTGAGATTTCCGGTGCCTGCAAATAAATCCAAAACGCG
>CANHSL010000024.1 GCA_947463385.1 Flavobacteriales bacterium | reverse complement strand
ATGCGTTCGCTGGTTGGACCAAACTGGCTGTATGCTTTAATTAAGCGAATGCCGGAAAATGTTTCTTGTGCGAGTGTAGAGATGAGGGATTGTTCTTCTTGTACACTTTTACTTGCCTTGTTTATTTTGTTGGAAACTTTGTAAATAATAAAGGACATGAATGGCAATGGAATCAGCGCGAACAGTGTAAGTTTCCCACTGATTTGTGCCATTTGATATAAGCTGAAAATAGTTAGGACCGTGAGGTTAATCGTATACATGACGCCTGGTCCAAGATACATGCGTACTTGACCTACATCCTCCGATATTCGGTTCATTAAGTCGCCGATACGATTTCGTTTGTAAAAATCGGTATCCAAGGTTTGATAATGCGTGTAAATGGCTTGTTTTAAATCGAATTCTATCCAGCGTGACATAACAATGATGGTTTGACGCATTAAGAATAGAAAAAAGCCTTTGATGGCAGAAAGAAGTAAATACAGTCCTCCAATTTTAAAAGACAACCAAAGTGCGTCGTTTAATTGAGTACTTACCCCAGTTTTTTGCAACCCGTCGATTGAAACTTGCACATACTTAGGCATTTTAACTGCGAAGTAATTACTAATGACCGTAAAGAGGATTCCTAATAAGAATCGCCATTTGTAGGTGATAAAATATTTGTTCAAACTCCGTAGAGACTTCATGGGATTTATTTTCTATTTTTGCCGTCGAAACTGGTACAAAGGTACTATTTAAATGAACGTTTCTAATTCAATTTTTAAGGCATGAATACAAGCAACTCAATTTCAGCAACAACTAGCGTTGATGGCATTTTGGTTCAATTAACAAAAATGGGGCATGAGCAAGTGCTTTTTTGTAATGATGCTAAAACAGGACTTAAAGCAATAATCGCGGTACATAATACGGTTCTTGGACCAGCCCTTGGCGGAACGCGTATGTGGATGTATAACAATGAAGCGGATGCCTTAAATGACGTGCTGCGCTTATCTCGCGGAATGACCTACAAGAACTCTATTTCCGGGTTGGATCTTGGGGGCGGAAAAGCCGTAATTATTGGTGATTCCCGTACCATGAAGTCTGAAGCCTTGTTAAGAAGGTTTGGTCAGTTTGTTAATAGCCTATCAGGAAAATATATTACAGCAGAAGACATGGGGATTTCTCCTGAAGATATGGTTCATGTGAGTAAAGAAACAAATTATGTAGTTGGTTTACCGGGTAAAAGCGGGGATCCATCTCCAGTAACTGCATATGGGGTCTACATGGGTATGAAAGCCTGTGCAAAGATGCAATTTGGAAGCGATAGCTTGGAAGGAAAGACTGTTGCTGTACAAGGCGTAGGGCATGTTGGTCAATATTTGGTAAAACATTTGACATCGGAAGGCGCTAAGGTTTTTATAACGGATATTCATGAAGCGACTTTAAAAAACGTAGCGGACACGTATGGTGCGACGGTTGTTGCTCCAGGTGATATATATGATGTTCCGATGGATATTTATGCACCTTGCGCGATGGGAGCTACTGTCAACGATGACACCTTGGCTCGCTTGTCTTGCAGCATTATTTCTGGTGCAGCAAATAACCAATTGGCCGAAGAGCAAAAACACGGAATGGCGGTTATGGAAAAAGGAATCTTGTATGCGCCCGATTATGCAATTAATGCAGGAGGAGTTATCAATTGTTTTTCCGAAGTTTCAGGTATGAGTTTAGATTGGGCTCATACGAAGGCAGAAGAAATTTATCAAACGATTTATCAGATTTTGGAGCGTTCAAAAAATGAAGGAATTCCTACCTATCAAATCGCCAATCGAATGGCTGAGGAACGAATTGAACGTAAAGGGGGGTTGAATCTATAATTTATGCTAAATAGAAGGCATTTACGGATAAAAGTATTGCAGTTGCTCTATGCACATTTTCAGAGCAATGAACAGGATTTTATTAAAACAGACAAAGAACTAAATGTTTCTTTGGATCGGATGTACGACATGTATTTATACCTGTTGCTCACCTTTGAACAACTGAATCGTGCGGCAGAAAATAAAATGGAGGATCGTAAGAAAAAGTTGCGACCAACATCCGAAGATTTGAATCCAAACATGCGTTTTGTGGATAATCAATTGATTAATCAACTTTCGAATGCGGAAGAATTAAATGAGATTGCCAAAAAACGAAAGGTTAATTGGATGGGAGCGGAGTCTCAAGAAATGTTCCGGAAAATGTTCAATGCCGTTTTGGAATCTGAAGCGTATGTACTTTACATGAGTAATGAGGATGCTGGATACGAAATTGATCGAAACTTTATGCTTCAGCTTTTCAAAGATTCTGTGGCAAATTCTCCGTTGCTTTATAATTTTTTCGACGAGAAGAGTATTTATTGGATGGATGATTTGGATCTATGTTGTTCCATGGTACTGAAATCCATAAAAACCATGAACCCAGGGGAGGATTTTGTTCCTATGCCTTTGTACAAAGATCCCGCTGATGAATCTATGTTTGTGCACGATTTGTTGCGTAAAACAATCCAAAATAATGCTGAATATGACGTGCTCATTACAGAAATGGTGGATAACTGGGAGACAGAGCGGATTGCAAAAATGGATCTGGTGCTGCTAAAAATGGGGGTTACAGAATTATTATATTTTCAAAGTATACCGTCAAAGGTTACTTTAAATGAATACATCGAGATTTCGAAATTTTATAGTACTCCAAAAAGTAATATCTTTATCAATGGAATTTTAGATAAAATAGTGGAGAAATTAAAGGCGGAAAAACGCCTAGTTAAAACCGGAAGAGGATTATTAGATTAAACATATGAAGAAGTTTGTTGCATTGTTGGCCATTTCTCTCTTATTTGCTTGTTCTAGCGAAGGAGATTCCGTTGAAATTGGTGAAAAAACAACCCTTGAAGTGAACGAAGTTTACGATGCGGGTACTGTGGTTAAGGGAGAAGTAATTCGAGCGGTTTTTACCGTTAAGAATACCGGAGATCACCCCTTGGTGTTTGGTGAGGTTCGTCCTTCGTGTTCTTGTACCGTAGCGGATAAGCCATCCGAACCGATTCAGCCGGGTGAGTCTACAAAAATTATTGCTAAAGTAAATACAGCCAATGTATCTTCAAAAGAAGTAACAAAGTCTGTAACGATAATGACGAATACAACACCGTCTACAAAAGTGTTGATCATAAAAGCTAAAATAAAATAACATGGGAGCAGGAAGTTCAATGAGTTCGTTGATTATGATTGTTGCAATGATTGCAATTTTCTATTTGTTTATGATACGACCACAAGCCAAGAAACAAAAAGAACTTAAGAAGTTCAGAGAAGCTATGAAGCCAGGTGATAAAGTAGTTACCATTGGTGGAATCCACGGTAAAATATTAGAAATTGCGGAATCTACCGTTTTGATTTCATCTGAAGGAACTAAAATACGCTTAGAAAAAAGTGCAATTTCCCAATCCGGTGAAGACCAATTGTCAGCTGTAAAATAATATGAAAAATTTGTTCTTTGTTGGACTTTCATTGTTCGCACTTGTATCTTGTAAATCCAAGGTTTGTGAATGTGCAGACATTCACATTAAAGCTGTGAAAGAAATCAATGGGGTTTCTGATCCGGTTAAGAAAATGAAAGTTTTGTCCTCGAAAAAATATCAAGGTCCTTTTGAAAAATGTAATAAAATGACCGAAGGCATGACTCCGGATGAGTTAAAGGCCTTTGAAGAGGAATATAAGCAATGTCCTTCTGTAAAGGAGTACAAAGGAAAGTAATTACAAAAAGTTCCATCAATAAAAAAAACGCAAGGTAATCTTGCGTTTTTTTTATTTTAACTCCAATGAAATTACATTCCTATTACTTCCTTAATACACGCTGCACCAATTTTCTCTGCGCCTTTTAAATCTTTATCAGCAGCGCCAAGATTATCAAATTGATTTTCCATTTTTAACATCGCGCAATCAATCCATTTGTCTGTTTTCTCTTTTCCAAAGATTTTATCAAGTTGTGAACGTTGTTTTTCAAATTGGGAACGAAGTTGTGTTTTTTCTTCACTGCTCCAATTTCCTTTGGTGCTACCACTGCAAGAATAGGTTAGATACAACAATGCTCCAACCGATAAAATAAATAATTTTTTCATAGTTAATTTGGTTTTGATTTTCAAAAGTAAGTAAAAAATAAGCTAGAACACCTTGCTGTCTAAGAGGTACAGAAATGCTGATATCGATGCTGCACCCAGTTCCAATTCGCGTTTATTTACGGATTCAAATACATCGCTGTCCGCGTGATGAAAGTCAAAGTAGCGCTGTGAATCCGGGATGAATCCAAACAAGGTTATGTCTTTAAATTCACTTTTTAATGGACCTATGTCCACGCCACCACCGCCTTTTTCCCAGATATGGAGATCATAGGGCTTGAAAAGGGGTTCTAGAGCCGTAAATTTACGGTATACGGAATCGTTTCCATCACATCCAAATCCTCTCGGTGTGAAACCGCCACGATCACTCTCTAATGCGGCAATGTGCGTTTCATTCTTCTCCTTTACCCATTTCGCATAACTTTTTCCACCCATGTTTCCATTTTCTTCATTCATAAAAAACACAACACGCAGGGTATGTTCTGGCTTGTAGCCTAAAGTTTTTAGAATTCGCAAAGCCTCCAGGCAATGAATCACTCCGGCGCCGTCGTCGTGCGCACCTTCTCCTTGGTCCCATGAGTCTAAATGACCGCCTATAGTGATGATCTCATTGGGATATTTCGAACCTTTTAATTCGCCAATTACATTGAATGAGGGTTCATCCGGAAAGTTCCGGCAATCCATCTCAAAGGTCAGCTTAATGGAAATTTTTCCCTCAAGTAACGAGGCCAAGTAGTCTGAATCCCTTGTTGATAAAGCGGCCGCGGGTATTCTCGGAATGCTGTCTTCATACTTCATGCTTCCAGTGTGTGGAAAATCGTCACTTGGCAATCCAAGCGATCTAATAATTACAGCCTTTGCCCCAAGTCTTCCGCCTTCAATTGCACCATTCCCACGAATAGGGTAGCAGGCCCCATATGCTTTAAATGTTTGGATTTCAGCTGCATTCATCACTTGATTGATGAAGACAATCTTGCCTTCCACGGCACGACGGCTTGCTTTTTTTAAGTCGTCCAAGTGGTTAAAAAGTACAAGCTCACCTTCCATGGCACCGTTCGTGGAGATCGAACCGCCCAAGGCACATAAGGTGAGTTTTTCAATGCTTCCATTGGGTAAGGTAATCCATGCCGTTTCTGGATTTCCTCGTTCCCAATGTGGGACCATTATCGGTTCCAAGTATACCTTGTCGAATCCGTAACTCCGCATTTTTTGTTCTGACCATCGAATCGACATCGCTGCTTCTGAGCTTCCCGATAATCTCGGGCCGATGTCTTTGCATAAGGACCTTAAGTCTTCATAGGCCTTTCCCCGCAACAAGGCTTCATCATATATTTTACGAATAAATAGGCTGTCTTTTTGCGCATAGGATTGAGCGTAAAGAAATAGCAAGATTAAGCCTGTTAGCAGTTGTTTAATGTGTTGTCGTCCCACGATAATTTCTTAATTTTGCGTAATATTATATATATTTTATCAACCAAGACAATGCGAGTTGTCAAAATAGTTTCTTTATGTCATTGAAGTGTGGAATTGTAGGGCTTCCCAATGTGGGGAAATCAACCTTGTTTAATTGTTTATCGAATGCGAAAGCACAATCTGCGAATTTTCCCTTTTGTACGATTGAGCCGAACATCGGGACCACATCGGTACCTGATCCTCGCTTGGAAAAATTAGAAACTATGGTAAATCCAGAACGTGTTGTACCTGCAACCATGGAAATTGTGGATATTGCTGGCTTAGTAAAAGGAGCATCTAAAGGTGAAGGACTTGGTAATCAATTCTTAGCGAATATTAGAGAGACGGATGCAATCCTTCATGTGCTTCGTTGTTTTGATGATGGAAACATTGTACACGTGGATGGAAGCGTAAACCCGATTCGTGATAAGGAAATTATCGACATTGAACTTCAGTTGAAAGACTTAGAAACGATAGAGAAAAAAATTCAAAGTTTAGCCCGCGTTATAAAGTCTGGTGATAAAGATGCCGTGAAAGAAAATGAATTGGCACTCAAAATTAAAGACGGTCTTGAGCAAAGTATTTCTGTGCGAGGTTTAGGTTTTGATACAAGTGATATGGAAGTGATTAAAGGATTTAATTTGATTACCTCCAAGCCGGTCATGTACGTATGTAATGTAGATGAGGCTTCTGTCCTTACGGGGAACGCATATGTTGATCAAGTTCGAGCGGCAGTTGCAAATGAGAACGCTGAAGTACTCATCATCGGTGCAAAAATCGAAGCGGATATAACAGAACTCGAAACGTACGACGAACGTAAGATGTTTCTTGATGAGCTTGGCTTAGACGAGCCAGGTGTGAATCGCTTGATTCGTTCAGCCTATGCCTTACTTAATCTACAAACGTATTTCACTGCGGGAGTAAAAGAAGTTCGTGCATGGACAATTTACAAAGGATCTACCGCGCCGCAAGCTGCTGGAGTAATTCACTCTGACTTTGAAAAAGGCTTCATTCGCGCGGAAGTCATGAAATACGATGACTATGTGAATTACGGTTCAGAATCTGCCGTTAAAGAAGCCGGAAAATTTAAAGTGGAAGGAAAAGAATACGTGGTTTCCGATGGCGATATCATGCACTTTCGATTTAATGTGTAATCTCCTTTATTTCTATATCAATACCTTATTTCAAATCCTATGATTGCAGCAAATAATCCCGACTTAGTTTCTTGGATAAACGTCAGCGATGATTCCGATTTCCCAATTCAAAACATTCCATTTGGTGTTGGTTTTCTGGTGCAAGATGAGCCTTTTGTAGCCACCCGAATAGGGGATAAGGTCATTAACCTTGCGGCATTGAATGACAAAGGGTACTTTAAAGAACTTGGATTTCATTCCTCAGATTTTAATAGTTCGTCCTTAAATGCACTCATGAAGTACGGTAAGTTACCCCTGCGGAATTTGCGCAATCGAATTTCATCGCTGTTCGCACAAGGAAATATGGAATTGCAGGGACATGATGAAGACTGCATGGAGGTGCTCTATTCAGCAGATCGCGTGCAACTCTTACTGCCAGTAACTATAGGCGATTACACCGATTTTTATTCAAGTAAAGAACACGCAACCAATGTGGGGACGATGTTTAGAGATCCAGCTAATGCCTTACTGCCGAACTGGTTGTGGTTGCCGGTTGGATATCATGGAAGATCCAGTTCCATCATTACCTCAGAGGTTCCCGTGGTGCGACCAAAAGGACAAACAAAGGTGGAAGGTGAAAACCCAACCTTCGAGGCTTCTGCTCGCATTGATTTTGAATTAGAAATGGGATTTTACACCTTTGAAGGAAAACCCCTTGGGGAACGAATCTCTACCGCCGAAGCCGAAGAGTTCATTTTTGGACTGAGCTTGTTCAATGATTGGTCCGCCAGAGATATTCAACAGTGGGAGTATGTTCCGCTTGGACCTTTTTTAGCAAAGAATTTCGCGTCTTCTATTTCACCGTGGATTATTACCCTGGATGCCCTTCAGCCTTATGCGGTTGACACACCGGTTCAAGAACCAGAAGTGTTGTCGTATTTGAAATTTGAAGGAAAGAAATCCTATGACATTAAGTTAGAAGTATTTATTCAGCCAAAAGATGGTTCAGAAGATCGCGTGTGCCTATCTAATTTCAAGTACATGTATTGGAATATGGCGCAGCAATTGGCACATCACACGGTGAATGGGTGTAATGTTCGCTGTGGCGACCTCATGGGATCGGGTACGATTTCAGGGCCAACACCAGATTCTTACGGTTCCATGCTTGAGTTAGCGTGGAAAGGAACCAAACCACTTACCTTGAGTGATGGGTCGCAACGTCGATTTATCCAAGATTATGATACGGTAATTATGAAAGGGCATTGCACGAACGGGAATGTACGCATTGGCTTTGGTGAAGTAAGAACACAATTGCTTCCTGCAATAGATTAATTATGAGTCAGTTACCTGGAGCATATAACGTCGAAGAAGAACGTATTGCTATTTTAGCAGCGTTTAAAGGCTTACTCCGTTCGGTAAAAGACCGTTCTCGCGAGGATACAAAGTTGATCCGAAAGGCTTTTGATATGGCCTTGGAAGCTCATAAGGATGATCGCCGTAAATCGGGGGAATTGTATATTTTTCATCCCATTTCCGTGGCACGTATTTGTGCGGAAGAAATGGGACTGGACAGCATCGCTATTACCTGTGCGTTATTGCATGATACGGTGGAAGATACCTATATTTCATTGGATGATATCGAAGATGCATTTGGAATTAAGGTCCGTCGTATTATTGATGGCTTAACAAAAATTCCGGATGTGTTTGATGAAAACGCTTCGGTACAAGCGGAGAATTTCCGTAAGATGATTTTAACCATTTCGGATGATTTCAGGGTGGTCTTGATTAAGTTGGCGGATCGCTTGCACAACATGCGGACCTTATCCAGTATGAAGCCCGACAAGCAACTTAAAATAGCATCTGAGACTCGGTTCTTATATGCTCCCTTGGCACATCGTTTTGGTTTTTATACCGTGAAGACAGAGCTTGAGGATTTGTCCATGAAATATTGTGAGCCAGAAATTTTCAATGAAATTGAAACGAAGTTGAAATCTACCCAAGATGTTCGTGCGCGTTTCATTCGTAGGTTTATGTCGCCGATAAAGGATGAACTTCAAAAACAATCTTATCATTTTGACATTAAAGCACGAACCAAGTCTATCTCTTCGATATGGAGGAAAATGCAAACCAAGGAAATTCCATTCGAGGAAGTGTTTGACGTGTTTGCCATTCGTATTATTGTTGATACCACTCAAGAGCAAGAGAAATCTGATTGTTGGAGAATTTATAGCATCGTAACAGATTTCTATCAACCAAGTCCAGAACGCTTAAGGGACTGGATTTCTACACCGCGTGCGAACGGCTATGAATCCTTGCATACCACGGTAATGTCGCCCCAAGGAAAATGGGTTGAAGTTCAAATCCGGTCTAAACGCATGGATGAAATTGCGGAAAAAGGACTTGCAGCACACTACAAGTACAAAGAATCGAAAAACGATGAAAGTAAATTTGATCGTTGGATTGCTGAAGTGCGTGATTTATTGGATAACCCCGATGCGAATGCCCTTGATTTTATCAATGAATTTAAATTGAATTTATTCAACGATGAAATCTATGTGTTTACCCCAAAAGGAGAGCTTCGTGTTTTGCCCACGCGTTCCACGATTTTGGATTTTGCTTATGACATTCACACGGACATCGGGGATAAGTGTATTGGGGCGAAAGTCAACAATCGCTTAATGCCCTTGAGTTATCAATTGCAGAATGGGGATCAATTAGAAATCATTACTTCAAGCAAACAAAAACCAAATGAGGAATGGCTTAAGTTTGTTGTTTCTGCACGCGCACGACAAAAAATCAAGTCTTCCTTAAATGAAGAGAGAAAGCTTATAGCTCAAGACGGGAAGGAAATCCTTGAACGAAAGTTGAAGCAATTTAACGTTTTGATGAATTCTGAGAACATAACATTTTTAGAGAAATTTTATGGGCTAGGGAGTGCGACGGATTTATATTATCGAATCGCGAAGGGAAAAATTGATGTCAATAAGATTCGCGAGATTGAAGATAAACATGGATTCTTACAAAGTTCCAAGAAAGATACAGTCGTCGTCAAGAAGGGGCGCAAAGGATTAGACGCTGCGCATCGGGCGGTGGATGCGAAAAAGGATGTGATTTACATCGGAGAGGATTTTAAAGGCATTGATTATCAAATGTCCAACTGCTGTAATCCAATCCCTGGTGATAAGGTATTTGGCTTCATAACGATTAATCAAGGGATAAAAATTCATCGAGCGGATTGTCCGAATGCCGTTCATTTAATGTCAAAATATGCTTATCGCTGCGTAAAAGCCATTTGGAAATCGGAGGTGCTGGTGGAACGTTTAGCCGCCATACGAATTATTGGAATCGACCAGATCGGTTTGGTGAATCGACTTACCGAAATTATTTCCAAGGAGAATAAAGTAAACATGAAGAGCATTCACTTTGAAACCAACGACGGTACCTTCGAAGGAAAGATTCATGTCATGGTATACGATACCGAGCATTTGGATCAATTAACGCGTAAATTTCAAGAAATCGAAGGTGTTCAGCGGGTTACCCGCTGGGATTCAGAAGATGAGGCGCTAATCTAGGGTTTCATGCACCATGGCATAAGGGTTTCTTGGCCGCAGCAACGGATTCCATGAAAAGTTCCGAATGAATCGCTCCTTATCATCTATTTGCTCCATCGGAAAAAATACACCATCAGGCTTATCGAAAAAGGTAATTCGTGTAACCTCCCCGCTATCTAAATAAACAATCAATTCAGAAGCAAATAAACGATTCAACCCCTTTCGTTTACGAGTTAATAAGGTGTCAATCTTCTGTTCGTCAATGGGATAGAAAATGGTCCACGCCTGACCAATAACTTTTGCTTTGGAAAGGACGCTTTCATTAAACCATGCATCGATTCGTTTTCCAGAAAGCTGGTTGAAATACGTTCCCGTATCAACCTTCATTATCGAACTCGCATTTCCTAATATTTGAGCTGTTTCAATCACGCTGTCCGCCAAAAACACGCGAATGGAATCTCCTTTTAATTCGCCGTTTTGTGCCCAAAGTATTGGATTCTGAAATAAATCGATTCTTCCAATTTTACTGCTATAATGAGCCGAATCACAAATGGCTTGTGCGGATTTAGTATAGATTTTAACTCCTTTGGATCCATAGATGTTTCGCTCGTCAAGGCTGTCTTTTTGCATGCGGATGGTGTCTGCATGAATGAACAAGGAATCTTTTTGTCTGGTCTCTACGATGAGCGCATGGCCAGCTAAGGTGCTTTGAGAAACATTGTTCTGCGTATGGAAATAGTCGCCCAACAAGATTAAATGTTGGTTGTTTTCATAAATCCGAACATGACCATTCCCCGTGAATAGTTGATTGGTTTCTTTGTAGAATGCGGTGTCACAATAAATGGTTCGGTCCTTTTGTTTGATTAAAACGTTCTTTCTTAAAAGCCCTTCTTGAATATCAACCCGGTATTGTCCCTTCTCACATTGAATTTCGATGCTGTCGTTTTTAATGGTGGTTGGACCATGGAAATAGGTGGTTTGCTTTTCGTAGATGAACTGCAAGGTGTCCGTTGTCATGGTCAAGCGTTGTTTCTTGTACCTTACTTTTCCACTAAAGAAACAGGTGCCCGTGCTCGGGTAGAAGTAGCCTAATTTACTGGTGATTACTTCTTTATTTGTGCTGTTCTCAATTTTACCATAGTTTCGATAAATGGCACGACCAGTTTTTGCGTTGTACTCCAGTGAATCTGAGGTTAATTTATATTCTGAATCGCGCACATTAACATGGCCCCAAAGCCTGGCAACTTTCGTGCTTCCTGAATAGACCAAGGAGTCACAGTAAAGGTTAACATCATCCTTGGTAATGTGAACTTTGCCGTAAGCGCGTACAATTTTATCTTTTTCTCGATAATGCGCTGAATCGCAATACATGGTATTGCCTTGATAAATAAAACTAACGGTTCCCACTAAGCGATGGGTCTGAGTCGCTTTGTCAAAATAGATTTTTTCAGAACCTGGTAAAAGCTCCAGTTTTCCCTGTGATAGCAAGGCATTTAATGCGAAAACAAAGCCGATTAACAGGGTGAAACGCACGAGATACTAAGAGATTATTTTAAGAGCGTTTGAGCTCGGTCTGGACCTACTGAAACCATTCGAATAGGAACTTCCAGTTGTTTTTCTAAATAATCCACATAGGTTTTTAGTGCTTCAGGGGCGTCATCATAAGATGTAAGCTTGGTCAAATCTGTTTTCCATCCTTCCATTTGCGTTAGGATTGGTTTAATTTTCAAATCGCTCACATCATACGGGAATTCTGTTACCGTTTCTCCATTAATCTCATAACCTTCACAAATCATGATGTGATCGAAGATCCCTAATACATCGGCTTTCATCATGCACAATTCCGTTACGCCATTTATCATGATGGCATACTTCAATTGAACTAAATCTAACCATCCGCAGCGACGTGGTCTACCGGTAGTAGCCCCAAATTCATGTCCCTCTTTACGCATCAACTCTCCCGTCTCATTATCCAATTCACTCGGAAAAGGTCCGCTACCCACACGCGTGCAATATGCTTTGAAAATCCCAATTACCTTACCAATCGCTGATGGAGGAACTCCTAATCCGGTACATGTTCCTGCCGTTACCGTATTCGATGATGTAACAAACGGATAAGTTCCGAAGTCAATGTCGAGCATCGTACCTTGGGCGCCTTCCGCTAAAATGTGTTGTTTGTTTTTTAATGCACGGTTTAGGTAATGATCGCTTTCTATGCACGTCAAAGCTTTTAGTCGTTCGATTTGTTTGAACCATTCGGTCTCCATCTCGGTGAGGTCGTAGGTAAACCCTTCGTAGTGATTTAACAGGTTCAGGTGTTTTTCTTTTAATTCCTCATACTTTGCTTTGAAATTTGGAGAAAATAAATCACCCACTCGCAAGCCGTTACGACCCGTTTTGTCCATATATGTAGGACCAATCCCTTTAAGTGTTGAGCCGATTTTCTTAAGACCTTTTGCTTGTTCAGACGCAGCGTCTAATAAGCGGTGAGAAGGTAAAATTAAGTGGGCTTTTTTTGAAATTAATAAGCGACTCTTCAAATCAATATTGAACGGAGCCAGTTTGTCAAGTTCTCCAGCAAATACAATGGGGTCAATAACCACTCCATTGCCAATAACATTGAGGGCTTCGGCTCTGAAAATTCCAGAAGGCACGGTGTGTAATACATGTTTTATTCCTTCGAATTCAAGTGTATGTCCCGCATTTGGTCCGCCTTGAAATCTAGCAATGATATCATATGATGGGGTTAATACATCAACTACTTTACCTTTTCCTTCATCTCCCCATTGAAGGCCTAACAACACATCCACTTTCATAATTATTGGTTATAATGATTAGTTGCATCTTCGATGGTCGGATAAATTACGAACACCTCATGCATTTTAGTTATATCAAATAGTTTTTTAAGGCTAGAATTAACTTGGGCAATCACTGCATCGCCACCGTTAACTCGAGATCTGGTTAAAATTCTCACCATGAATGCAATCCCACTAGAATTCACATGGGTAAGGTCCTTTAAGTCTAGGATAATATTCCAGTTCTGTAATTTCTCAATTTCCGTAGATACTGCTTTTAAATCCGCATCGGAAAGTAATTTTCCTTCTAAGGTGATGCAGGTGGTGTTTTCACCGTTCGAAATGAAATAATCAATCATTTTCTTTGTTTTTAATTCCGTAAAAATATAGCGAATGGTGTTGGATTTCTACCCCAAAAATATCTTCAATTGTTGCTTTGATTTGTTGTATTCTTGGGTCACAAAACTCAATAACTTCGCCTGAATCTGTCAAGATGATATGGTCGTGTTGCTTTGACCCATGTGCTTTTTCGTATTGCGCCATGGCTTTTCCGAATTGGTGTTTGCGTACCAGGTTACAGGCCAAGAGTAATTCAATCGTGTTGTAAAGCGTGGCTCTTGATACGCGGTAGTTGTCCGCTTTCATTTTAAAGTACAAGGTTTCAATGTCAAAATGCCCTTCATAGGTATAAATTTCATTGAGTATCGCGAACCGTTCAGGGGTCTTTCTGTGACCATTCTGCTCTAAATACGCGGCAAAAATTCCTTTTACTTTCTCTGGTAATTCCAAGGTAGACAAATTCAAGTAGCAAATTTACTTTTTATTTGATTCTAATTGATTCGCAAAATCGTTGATTTTTTAGAGGTTTTGAACACTTTTTCAACGCTTTTTATATGGATTTCTACGTACCTTTGCGTCATGTTAAATCAAAAACGCATTTGCATTGTGCTTCCGGCGTATAATGCCGCAGAGACGCTTGAAATGACCTACAACGAGATTCCATTTGACATTGTAGATGAAGTGGTTTTAGTGGATGATGCCAGCAGGGATCACACCTCTGAATTAGCTAAAAAACTGGGGATTCAACACGTGATTCGCCATGAACAAAATCGGGGCTATGGGGGCAACCAAAAATCTTGTTACAACAAGGCTTTGGAGCTGAATGCCGACATCGTAATCATGCTTCACCCGGATTATCAATATACCCCAAAGCTCATTCATGCCATCGCGGCAATTATTGCCTTTGATGTCTATCCCGTTGTGCTTGGTTCACGAATTTTAGGCAAGGGAGCGCTCAAGGGAGGCATGCCCATGTATAAATACATTGCAAATCGCTTTTTAACCCTTGGGCAGAATATCCTCATGAGTCAGAAGCTCTCGGAATACCATTCAGGATACCGTGCATTTGCCAAAGAGGTGTTCTCAAAAATCGACATCGAATTGAATTCGGATGACTTTATTTTTGATAATCAAATGTTAGCCCAGTTGTTTTATGCCGGCTACGAAATTGGCGAAGTAACCTGTCCAACCAAGTATTTTGAAGAAGCCTCATCCATTAATTTTTCGCGCTCCATGAAATATGGTTTCGGCGTCATTGGAGTCAGTATCGGATATCGATTAGCGAAATGGGGGCTTTATACCCCAAAAATTTACAAGAATTAATTCATAGCATTATGTCAGACGATAAGAAAATTATTTTCTCCATGGTGGGCGTGTCCAAGTCGACCCCACAAGGAAAACAAATCATTAAAAACATTTACCTCAGTTTTTTCTATGGTGCTAAAATCGGTATCATTGGATTGAACGGTGCGGGAAAATCTACTGTAATGAAAATCATTGCAGGGTTGGATCAATCGTATCAAGGAGACGTTGTGTTCTCTCCAGGCTACAGTGTCGGATATCTTCCACAGGAACCTGAGTTGGACCCGAATAAAACGGTAAAAGAAATTGTACTTGAAGGGGCTAAAGAAATCGTTGATGTGCTTAAAGAATATGAAGACATTAACAATGCGTTCATGGATGAGGACGTCATGAATGATCCGGATAAAATGGATAAGTTAATTGCTCGTCAAGGGGAAGTTCAAGATAAAATTGATGCGCTTGATGCGTGGGAATTGGATAATAAAATTGAACGTGCCATGGATGCCTTGCGTTGTCCGCCCGATGATCAAGCAATCGCTTCGCTTTCTGGTGGAGAAAAACGTCGCGTAGCGCTATGTCGCCTCTTGCTTCAAAATCCAGATGTACTCTTGCTGGATGAGCCAACAAACCACTTGGATGCAGAATCAATCGATTGGTTAGAGCAACATTTACAACAATATCAAGGTACCGTAATTGCGGTAACCCACGACAGGTACTTCTTGGATAATGTAGCGGGTTGGATTCTTGAATTGGATCGGGGAGAGGGGATTCCATGGAAAGGAAACTACAGCTCATGGCTTGAGCAGAAAGGGAAACGATTAAAAGAGGAAGAAAAGACCGAATCTAAACGTCAACGCATGCTTGCGCAAGAGTTAGAATGGGTACGAATGAATCCAAAAGCACGTCAGGCCAAATCCAAAGCTAGGCTCCAGAATTACGAGAAAATGCTCTCAGAAGATGGCAAAGAAAAAGAAGCGACGCTCGAAATCCCGATTCCGAATGGTCCACGACTTGGAAACAATGTGATTGAAGCGGTACATGTAGGTAAAAGCTTTGGAGATAAATTGCTATACGATGATTTGAATTTCTCGCTTCCACCCGCAGGTATTGTCGGTATCATCGGACCAAATGGTGCGGGGAAAACTACCATATTCAAAATGATTATGGAAGAACTCATGCCCGATAGTGGAGAATTTAAAGTAGGAGAAACTGTGAAGCTAGGCTATGTAGACCAGAACCATAAATCCTTAGATCCAAATAAATCGGTTTATGATGTGGTTTCCAATGGCCTTGAATTTATTGAGATTGGTAATCAAAAGATCAATGCCCGAGCGTACTTGTCAAAGTTCAACTTTAACGGTTCGGACCAAAATAAAAAAGTTGGTGTGCTTTCCGGTGGAGAACGAAATCGTTTGCATTTGGCAATGACCTTAATGATTGAAGCCAACGTCTTGTTGCTGGATGAGCCAACGAATGATATTGATGTGAACACCTTGCGCGCATTGGAAGAAGGCATCGAGCGCTTTGCGGGTTGTGCGGTGGTTATTTCTCACGACCGGTGGTTCTTGGATCGAATTTGTACGCACATTCTAGCCTTTGAAGGGGATTCTCAGGTGTATTGGTTCGAAGGTTCCTACTCTGAATACGAGGAAAATAAGAAGAAACGCTTGGGTGATAGTGGCCCGAAACGAATCAAGTACCGAAAAATAATGTAATTAGTTAGGCGCTTATTGACTTTTCGTGTATTTCCAAACCAGGGATTCAATCACATTGTGCTTTTTGATTTTTAAATAGGCTTGAGGCGTGTGACTAACTCGTTCCTTAAAAATGATCGAATAAAAACTACAGGCGGCGGCATAAGACCCCAATTTACTGGGGTGACTGTTGTCTGGTTTATAAAGCGTTTTTATATGATGTTTGAAGTATAACTTTTCAAACACTAAGCCCACCGGTGTAAGTAAGGCATCGAAATCAAACGCAAGGGCTTTGTATTTTGCTGAGATTCTTCGGATCATTTTATAATGCGTATTGGAATATCCATATTTAGGATACCCCTTTTTGTAAGCCCAGGTCATAAAGAACACTAACTTGGTGTTAGGGTTTCGTTGCTTAATACTATTGACAATTTTGTTTAACCCGGGAAGCGTTTTTTTATAATAGATTGCACTGTCCTTTAACATATCTCTACTAGATCCCTGCAGTACCACGTAATCCCATTTTTTCCACTGGATTGCACGATAGACTTTCTTTCGCAAAGAGTGCCTGTAGAACGAAGTTTTTCCTTTGACGCACCAATTTACTTCTACGTGCTTTCCATTGGCCTTTGCGATTTTCATGAACATGCGCGGCATGTGATTGCGGTAGGTGTAGGAATTGCCTATGAATAATATACGTATCGGCTCTTCAGCAAAGCTTAGGGTCTGTCCTGAACCGAAGATTACAAGAAGAACTATAAGGATGCGATTCATGCGTAGATTAACAAGGCGAATGTAATAAAAGTTCTAGGCTTATGGCGTGTATTGCTTTTTTCTTCGTCTAATGATGCGTTTAAGTCTGACTGGAAACAGGCGATACATGCTCCATAAATATGGACGGAATAACAGGGCAAGCATTCGGTAGAAGTTCCAGCTTAAACTGTCCCAAGGATTAAGTGTCATTTCAATAGTGGGATTCGCAAAGCCAAGCAACATGCTTGTTTCGTGCGTTTGTTTTAGAATGACTCCTTGTTGTTTTTGTGATATGGTTTCAACAGCGATTTGGGTAGCTCGTGGTTCGGTATCTAGTATTCCTCGATGAAAATCGCTTATTTTTTTAATGAACTCAGGAGATAGTAGGTGTGAGCGATGCGCAAGTAATGCGCTGAATCCGGCTTGATGATTCATTTGAGCTGATTCGTATGGAACACCCCAAAATGCATTCAAGGTTTTTAATGCCGCTTCAGGGTCGGAAATAAAGGTTTCAAAGGAAAGGATTTGAGTTCTTGGAAAACGTAGCGCCTCCTCGTAGGTGAGCTTCCATACGTTACTCAAATAATAGGGGTGACTAAAAAAATCGATACCACGTCTCGCTTTTGCTTCAATGTTTTTTAATACATCCCGAGTTAATATCAAGAAGCTAGCACTGGGGAACAATCGCGTAATTTCCTCCTTATGAAATACATACTTCATCTGCTTGTCTAAAATAACCTTAATCGAATCCTTGTTTTTGATGTCCCCATCATAGAAATTTAAATAGGTCAATTTAATTAATCGATCATAGTTCAAAATCGGTGCATGGGCCATCAAACATTGAGTAAAACGATCTTTGTGCTCAAAATACAAGGCGGCATTCTTTTCAAAAAGGCTAAAGAAGTCATCTACATAGGCATTGATTCGGCGTTCGTTCCAATGGAGGATTTTCCCGTATTTACTTGAAAAATACAAGGCAAAGGGTTCTTCAGATGCAACAATCAATGAAGAATTCATATTCAACATGGTGGTCAGCAAGGAAGACCCTGTACGTTCCGTACAAAGTATAAAATGAATGGGTAAGGAATCTAATTCGTCGCTACGCCACATGCTTCTTCCGTTTTTTGTCGATTCGGAGCACCCAACGCTCAAAATAAGTTACTTTTAACTGAATAGGTAAGCGATTAAACAGCGCATCTTTGGTTCGTTCCATGCGTATTTTTACAGCATAGAGCATGGCTATCGCTTGAATCCAAGCTCGTTTAGTTTTCGGAATTATCAAGGTCGCAGGATAGCCGTAGGTACTTCCTTTTCTCCCTGCTATGACCTCGCACACTTCAAGTTCCTGAGTGGTTAATCCCGTTTTCCACGCCTCAACTGCCGCGGTATGAATGGGTTTAGATAAATCGCCGAAGCGTTTTTTCATGCGCTCCGCCTGTTCGTATTGGGTTTTTACTTCGTGTTTAAATAAGGCTTGATATGGCGCTAAGGCCTCTTTAGTACTTGTTTTTAATGGGATTTCAAGAAATTCACACACCTTGGCTAAGCATTGATCAGGGGCTTCCACCAGGTCTTCATACCGAACAACAAGTATGTGATTTGGATGCTGTTTTTGAAAGGAAGCAATCCGTTGCTCAAATTGAATCCAGCGTATGGAATTATAGTAAGCACTTGCAGATTTCAAGTGCACGCTATTTTTTCTAGAATTCACATTGGCCCGGTAGTCTCGCATCATCCAAATGTACTTGGTGTCCGGGTTGATTGAATGCAGTTCCTTAAGGTAGTAGGAGTGAAGTGGGTTTTTATTGATGAAATAAACCGCCTCTTTCGTCGGAGCAAGCTGATCCACGAAGGAACGATACGTATGTATAATTAGTTCTTGATACGACTTAATCTCCGTATTCGACACGAACTTCGACTCGTCAAAAGTAAACCCAACATAGGGTTGCAGGATTCCAAAGGCCTTGTGAAAGCGTGCCGCTAAGCGTAAGTCTTCGCGACTGAATTCGGTTTTGTTTTTCCAAGCGTCATAGAAAAATGGAATGAAATAGTTCTCCGGACCAGCCCATACCTCCGGCTGTGCATTCAACATGCTCTGCAGTAACGTAGTTCCTGAACGACCAATGCCAATGATGTGGTGGTGCTTATTCAAGACGTTTTAATTTTAGGGACAAGGGAAGGGAAAAAATGAGTTTTTCTTTGAGTTCATACCAACGCGCTAAGAAACGAAATTTCATCGGAATAGAAACTTGAACACTTGTTTCACGAGAATAACCAAAGAAATCCATTTCGGTTTTACAGACATCTTCAATTGCTTCTATGGTTTGTTGGTCAAGTACCTCTTTCCATCGGCTTATCGCATGGGGATTAATCGGAGCGTTTAAATCACTGTACTTTTTCACTAAGCGTGCTGCGTTCTGATCGATGTGCGCTGTGGATATAGGATTAGCTGATTCAAGCCTTACACGGTGAATCCTTAGGAAATCGCAGAGTTCATCCATGTGTTGCTGTGGATTTAATACAAAATCCTCATAGCGAAGTAAATGAATTTGATCCGGGAATTGGTTCTTGAGTTTATAATAATATCGGTTGTAGCTGCGCCAACGGAGCGCATTAAGCATCCAGTGATTGGTCCTCCCATGAATTAGGTTTTGACTTTGCATTCGAGAAGCTACATTCGCACGCGGATCACGCACCAGAAAAATGGCCTTAGTTTGTGGGTATTCCTTAAGAAAATGATGCACATGTAAGGTGTTTACTGGATTCTTATCGATAATCCACTGAGGACGTCGTGTGTTCTTTTCTGATGAAGATTCGGTTGTGAATAAGGCCGCAAGCTCGTTCATGTAATTGAAGTAGTCCAAGCCACTCGAAATCTTTGTTACTTCTTCGGTTTGTATTTGCCAGGGATGCCCTGGATGCCTTCGCTTCATGGCGTGTATAAAGCGAACAGCCAAGCGATTTGTTTCTGAATTGGACCGTTGATTTCGAAGTGCCTTATAAAAAAATGAGAACAACGGAATTTCAGGATTGTCTAAACAATCGGGGTGGCTTCCGAGGGTTTTGGAAAGTATAGTTGACCCAGAGCGCCCGATTCCTATAATAAACAATCTATTCAAGTTGTATTTTGTAAACTATTGATTATTAATTTTTTGAATGTATGACTCTAAGAGCGTTATTTCATCATTTGCAGAGGAGCTTTGCGCCGTGCGTAGAGCGCTTATCGCCTTATTGAAAGCGCGAACGGCCTTTTCTTTTTCACCCAGATTTACATAGGAATTTCCGATTTGTACAAAATCCTTGGGCTTACCTTTTCCAGATTTGATTTGATGGGTGTGGATAGCTATTATTGCTTCATACCGAAGGGCATTCATGAGGTAGGTATCCGTGAGTTCCTCTACCTTGGATTCGGGGAATTTCCGTTCGATTGCGGACTTTGTGGCTATGATTTCATTGATTAAGGAATCTGATATTACTGCAAATCGGCTTGGAGCTACGAAGTGGCCAACCAGTTGTTTACGGAAATCATCAACGATGTTATAACTCGCTCTTTTTCCAGTGTATAGTTCCATTAATCGTTGTTTGACTTCGGTTGCGTAAGGAGGGTTCATGTGGGCCAAATCCACGTTCCATGTTGCTTGTCCAGAAGCATATGCGCTAAGTTGATCAATCGAGCTTGGATTTAATCCATCGGATAAAAACAATTTTCCGCGGTCTTCGAATTGACTGAGCAAGCCTAACACGCTTAAACTTGAAAGGGAATCAAGGGAGTAGATTGGACGATTGTTAAGTGATTCATTCGTTAAGAAGGCTTCATTTCGTTTCCAAACAATATAGGTCTTCAACTGCGAAACTAAGCGGTTTTCCCATGCTTCTTGGTAGTCGGGTTGTTTCTTGGTAAGTGTGTTAAGTATAGATTGAGCTGCACGCTCATCGCACAAGAAGGAGGATTCAATGGTGGCTAGGTTGCTTTGGATTTTGTAATAATCAGGATAGGTGTGGAGCGCGTTTTCATAGGCACGTTTAGCCATGATTACTTGCTTGTAAATTGCTTTTTGGTTTTCCGACTGTACATCGTTCCAAGACTGATTAATTTGGTACTGTAATTCTTGTCCAAGCAAGGCGTGAACCTTAGCGGATTGTGTTTTGGAGCTATCGGCTTCATACAGACTCAGGCGGTCGCTCCATGCGCCGTTTCGAATGAATACCATACTCAAACTATATATGCTGAATGCTATGAAAAGCAGAGGGGCAATATTCCCTTTTATTTTTTCGAATTGATTCAACAGGAAAACTAAGGTGATGCATAGCCCCAAACTCGCAGTAAATGCCAAGCGTTCACCCACAATTCCCACCATGGGAAAGATTAAGTTACACGCACCAACGATGGCTAGAAAGAAAAAAACCAGGCCAAAACTTAGTTCGGTGTGCACCTTTTTTACAAAGCTCCATGCGATAAACCCTAAGCTAATCACTAGCACCATTCCAATAGCAAACGTTCCAATGGTAAAGGCTGGCGAAACGGCAAAGGAACCTAAACCATAATAGCATTGCAGATCCAGTGGTAAGAGACTCTGTTTGACATACCAAATCACTGAATCAAAGAATAAGGGGATGCGCTGAAAAAAGCTGTATTCAAACGCCGGATTTTCAACGATGGAAAATTCACGAATCTTATCGGTTTCAATTAAGCCTTTTTTTAATAATCCAAAGATGATTCGTGCTCCGAGCAACGATGCCGTTATAAACGCAACGGATTTCCATGAAAATGATCGAAAAAACAATAGGGTAATGGGGATAATTACCAACATGGGCATGGCCGTTTTTTTACTCAACAAGGCTAAAAGCAAAAACAGCAAGGTAAAGCTTAGTGATTTCCATTTCCGTGAATCTACAAAACGCAGTGCGGAACGCAGGGCCAAGATGGAGAAAAGCATGCTGAGCAATTCATCGCGATTTTTTAAGCTATTAACGACCTCACTGTGAATGGGTAAGCTGAGAAAAAGCAAGGTAATGATGAAGGCGATAAGGTGCTTGGAAGGACCAAATAAGGTGTTCAAGGTGCTGAATACAATGATGCCAAGCAAGGCATATATGAGTAATTGAATGAAATGCGATATATGAACCCATGCGTCGGAGCTTCCGAATACGCTTTTTTCAATGGCAAAGGACGTCAATACCATGGGACGGTACTCATAATTTTGCTCGTCATTGGAGGCATAGGTCGAAGTGAAAATTTTTGGAATTCCGGTAATTCCTTTGGAGACTAAAGGATGTTCTTGTCGATCCGTACAGGTAACTAATTCATCATCTAAGGCGAAGGTGTTTTTAATCGTGTTACCATAAAACAGGAACACCCATAGTACGATTATTGGATAAATAAAACGTTGAGATAACGTAAATACTCGACCGAAGAAAGGGAATTCAAACTGCACAACTCAAAGGTAGTATTTTAATCAAAAAAAAATCCCGGTTTCCCGGGATTTAAACTAGTTCTTAACTTCTTTATGTTCCGCTTTTTCGCGTTTTTTCTTTTTAATTTCCTTAACCTCTGTTTCTAGTTTTTCATATTGCGCAGCAGTTAACACATCTTTCAACATGGATTTTCTCGCTTGCTGATTGCTTTGTAATACTTCCTTCTTTACCTCTTCGGAAAAAGTGGATGCTTTGACTCCATCATTTTTTATGATAATTCCCAAATTGATATCATACACTTTGGTATACTGATCATCCGTTAGATTCAATTCGGTTTTCATACGGTTTGTTTGATTGGTAGCGCGTTCCTCTGGGGTTGCTTGTGCGAAACTTCCAAGGGAGATAAAAAGTAGAGCAATTAAAAAAAGATTCTTCATGGCATTAATTTTTTCTAAAAGTACGCAAAACATGGGCTCAAAGATGCCTTTACTTGTTAAATTTAGTCAATTTCTTATAACCTTATTCTCCAAATTCCATTACGCGTTCAACCGTTCCATCTGTGTAAATGAACAACATTAAGGTGTTTTTTCTTCGGTTGATTAGTTTACCGTTTAGGTCTGTAATACGCACAAGTGTCTTATTTACCTGTGGTAATTCATTCAAACCGGTGTAGCTAACTGTTAAATTTAATGTAATTGTACTATCACATCCATTTGCAGCCGGAACTACTTGCGTGTAAACGCCACTTTGAGTGTAAGTTTGACCATTTAATGTGTATGAATCGATCGCGGTTTCGGTTAAGGAAGAAGCGCTATGACTTAAGATGGTTAATTCAAGGGCATCTGTACCGATACATCCATTAGCGTCAACTCCATTTACCGTATACGTGGCATTTGCTACAGGAACAAACGGTGTATTATCAATTACACCATTGTTCCAAGCATATTGGATTGCACCACTGGCAGAAAAAATAACAGAATCTCCTTCGCAAATCGTTGCATCAGCACCAGCACTTACGTCCGGTAAGGGATTAACGGTGATTGTAGCATTGGTTGGAGTACTTGGACAGTTTGGTGTATTGGCATCTACTGCGACTACGGTATAAGTTCCAGCAACAGTTGAAATTACACTTGAAGCATTTCCTGGATTGGTAACACCATTAGGAACGATCCATGAATAAGTATAATTTCCTGCAGGACTTGCGTTCGCTGTTATCGTTGCAGTTTCGCCTTGGCAAAGTGTTGCGTTATTAAGTGTTACAACAGGAGGAATACAGTTTGGTAAGGTAATCGTTACAACACCATTTCCTTGGTTGATTCCCGGTACATTTACTTGGTTGATTCCCGCATTGAACGAACCTCCACCACCGCCATGGGTAGGATCAGTTCCTCCACCGCCTCCTGAAAATCCGCCGCCGCCGCCGCCGCCGCCATAATGATTGCCGCTTCCGCCACCGCCACCAAAGCCGCCATAGCCTCCACAGCCGCCGCCACCACCGCCACAGAACGGTAAACCTGCCGCCCAATTCGCAGTAATGTCACCACCTCCGTAAGGACCACCACCAGCACTTAGCCAGCCCGTTCCTCCACCGGCACATGGTGTATTGCTCCACAAACCTGCAGAACCACCAGCACCTGCTACACCACCTAAGTACGCGCCTGATTGATCACTTCCGCCATCAGGAGTGATTTTTCCATGCGCATCTTGATGTATGGCTCCAGATCCACCGTAATTACAGAGGCCTCCACCGCCGCCAGCAGCTAAAAGTAGATTGCTTGAGTTACGATATACGAAGCTACCTCCACCACCGCCTGAACTGTTTTGGGATTGTCCTCCGATTTGTAGTTGTCCCTGTTGTCCAACCACAATGTTAATTGTTTCACCCGGTGTAACCGTAAAATCTCCTGACATAAGGGCGCCAAGGCCTCCTCCGGTATTACCTCCGCCCTGAGCACCAGATGCTGAGATTGTTAAGCTCGTAACTCCCGCTGGAACCGTGAACGTTTGAACCGCACCGGTATAGCTAAATGTTAATGTCTGCGCCATTAACAGAGCAGAGGCTAAGCCTTGTATAAATACACTGGCAAGGAGTAATAATGGTTTTTTGAATAGTTTTTTTCTCATAATTGATTGATTTAGTTTCGATAAAGGTAACTTAATTAAATGGGTTAATTAATTTCTAGATATTGAACTTTTTTAAAAAAATTAACCATAAGTCTTTTATGTAAAGTTCTTATTCGGCAGTTCCTTTCCCTTTACGTATCTTCGCACTATGGCCTTGAATTGGAAATCCTTCATCCCTAATTTTTTAAAGGAGATATTCCGTTCCCTTAAGCATAAAAAACGCCAGGCGGAATTGCTTAATCAACAACAATCAGGGCAGGGTTTAACGAAAGATGAACTAAAACAATCGCTTTTAAATGCAGGTATTCTGCCAGGCGATCACATCATGGTCCATGCGAGCTTAAGTAAAATGGGATTCATTGAAGGGGGTGCAGACACCGCAGTGGATGTGCTTAAGGAAGCCGTTGGAACACGCGGAATCGTGTTGATGCCAACTTCGCCCATAGCGCGCTTGCAGTTGGACTATGTATCTGATAATCCCTTGTTCGATGTCTTGAATACTCCATCTGCCATGGGTAAAATATCTGAAGTATTTCGAACTTCGGATGGTGTTGTTAGAAGTTATCATCCCACCGAGCCCGTTGCGGCATGGGGGGCAAAAGCCTATGAATATATTAAGGACCATACCACCAAGAACACCCCATACCACTGGGATTCACCCTATGGTAAACTGATTCAACACGGGGGTAAGATTTTATATATTGGCGTAACGCTCGATAATGCAGGCACGCATTTACACACCTTGGAAGACGCCTTGGATGTGGGCGTTCAGGTCTATTATTCGAAAGAATTTAAGCTCCCGGTTTGTGACTATGAAGGGAACGAAATGATTGTTGCTACCAAAGTTCATAACCCAGAATACTCCAAAAAACGGCGCTGCGATGAATTACTTCCAATGTTCTTGCGCGAAGGGGTTTATCGTGAAGTGTATATTGGAAAGGCTAAAACCCTGGTGTTTGATGCTAAAAAAATGTTTGATGTGATGGTGACCGCCTTTACGGATCGAGGTATAACCATGTATAATCCAGAAGGAACGCGATGAAAATAGCGATCACATGGGATTATGAATTGTTTTTTGGCGAACGTAGCGGTTCGGTGGAGCAATGCATGCTTGAGCCTACTGATCGGTTGTTGACACTCGCCGGTAAATACAAGATTCCCTTTACCTTTTTTCCTGACGCCGGGTGTTTAATCAAGTTTGAAGAACAGGCGGAATGTCATCATGAACAGATTAAACATCAAATCCGGTCTTGGGATGCCAAGGGGCATGAAACGGGATTGCATATCCATCCCCATTGGGAAAAGTCGATTTGGAAAGAACACGCGTGGATACACGATTTGTCTGCGTACAAGTTGTCTGATTTTTCGGCTGAAGAAGCGTCACGCATTGTTGAACGCTATGCATCCTATATGAATTCGTTACTTTCTCAACCCATGCAAAGTTATCGGGCAGGAGGGTGGTGCGCTCAACCTTTTGCTCCTGTGGCAGAGGCCATGAAAAAAGCAGGGATTCGCCTTGATTCCTCGGTATTCAAGGGAGGGAAGAACACGACGAACCCGTATCAGTATGATTTTACGGCAACACCCAGCGCATCGCATTGGAAATTCACAGAAGACCCTGCGGTGTTGGATTCAGAAGGTGCTTTTACAGAAATCCCCATTGCTTCCATGGACTATTCGCCCATGTTCTTTTGGAAACTCTTTGTGCTCGGGCGACTCAATCCAGGGCAACATAAGCCCATCGGGAATGGACTTCCTGCAAAAGGTGGAGGTTCCAAAAAAGAGTTACTCACGCGCTCACACCGGTTGTGCGTTAGTGCCGATGGGTATTTTTCAACCCAACTGAATCGTGCCTTGCGAAAGGCGCAGCAAGCCAACGATCCCTTCCTGGTGGTCATCGGTCATCCCAAGGCCTTAACGCAATTCGGGTTTAAAACCTTGGAATCGTTTATCGCTCAACATCATAGGAATCACGAATTTGTAACACTTTCTTCGGTCCTATGATTGTAGGCAATACACAACTCGATAAACAGCGCTGGGATCAACGGGTTTTGGCTGCGCAACCGGAAGGCTTCTTTTTCATGTTGAGCTGGTATTTGGATGCCGTAGCGCCCGCATGGGAGGGCTATGTGCTTGGTGATTATGATGGCATTTATCCAATCGTAGCGCAACAAAAATTGGGTGTGAGTTATACGCATATGCCCTTTCTTACACGAAGTTTTGTTCCCATTGGGTTTAATGAACAACAAGTAGCGGTGCTAACACAGTATCTTTCGAACCGTTTTTCTTACCTGCAGTTGGCAGGTGTATCGTTGGATTCCCCTTATGAACAGCAAATCCGTAGATATCAAGTACTTGACTTAAGAACGTTCTCGCTGGCTCAATGCTCTGAGAATCACCGCAGGCAGTATAAAAAAGCAGCTCAGCACGGGTTTGAACTGGAAACATCGGTGAATCCAGAGGGATTAATTGCCCTTTTTCGAAGGGTGAAGGGTGCAGAGTTTACCCATTTAAAAGATGCTGATTATAACATATTAGCGCGTTTGATGGAAGAGGCAAACGGACGCGGCGTGTTAAGGCAATTTTCTTTAAGGGAAAAAGGCGAACTGGTGGGGGCGGCAGCTTATTTGGAGGTGAATGGTCAGGTACTTTATCTGAAGGGTGCTATAACTCCAGAAGCCATGAAAGTAGGAGGGATGGTGTATTTACACGTGGAGGCGATGAAGGCCTTGGCGCCTACGTGTTCCCAATTGGATTTTGGAGGAAGCAATGCGAAGGGATTGGGAGATTTTAACCGAAAATTTGGTGCAAGGGATGTAGAATACCTACTTTTGATTAAGAATTCGTTGGCTAAGCCGCTGGCTTGGTTGGCAAAACGTAAGTTCGGATAATGAATAAGACGGTATTAATAACGGGAGCGAGTGGGGGCATAGGAATGCGTATTGCGGGTTCCTTGGCT
>CANHSL010000023.1 GCA_947463385.1 Flavobacteriales bacterium | reverse complement strand
GAATTAGATCCAACCGATCTTGATTTTCTCTATCGCAGAGCCAATTTATTTGATGAGCATTTAGAAAGGAGAAAAAATGCAATAGAGGATTATGAAACGATGTTATCAATTGATCCAGAAGATATTGACGCTATCAATTCACTTGGTCTTATTCTTAAAAAAGATGAGAGATTTGAACTTGCAATTAATCAATTTGAAAAAGGTATAGCTTTAGCTAAAAAGAATCCTATTTCTGCTGCTTTTTGTGTAAATAATAGAGCTGCTATTTATGCACAACAAGGAAAACTTGAAAAAGCATTGCAGGATTATACAATGGCAATTGAGCTTGACCCAACTAATGCTACTCGGTATGAATCTAGGTCAGAATTTCACTATACCTTTGAACATAGTGTAGAGGAAGCCTTGGAAGATTTAATAAGAGCAATTGAATTAGATCCAAATAATGAAAGATATTATTATCTCCGTGGATATTTTTATACAGAGTTGAAGAAATATGATCTTGCGATAGAAAGCTACCAACAGGCACTCAGAATTAATCCAGGTATGATTGATGCTATAAATAATATCGGGGTAATATATGAACAACAGGGAAAGACGGAACTTGAAATTGAAAACTATAATAAGTGTATTGCTTTGGAAAATACAAATCCTAATTCTGCCGCGAATTGTTATTATAATAGAGCAAGGATATATGAACAACAAAGAAAACTTACAGAAGCACTTCAAGATTATACGAAGGCCATAGAATTAGATAATAAGAATGGCGATATGTATTCTACACGAGCTTTATTTTATGAAGAATATTTGGAAGATTATGATAATGCATTAATCGATTTCTCCAAAGCCATTGAATTAGCTCCAACCAATGTTAATTACCTTTATCAAAGAGGAGTTTTCTATAAAGAAACACTAAACAAAAACAAAAAGGCTTTAGATGATTTTGAAAAGATATTAGAAATTGATTCTACAGATATTGATGCGCTCAATTACATAGGAGTTATTTTGGAAGATGAGGGGAAATATGACCTTGCCATTACGCAATATGAAAAAGGTATTGCTTTGGAAATAACGAATCCTACCTCTGCCGCGTATTGTTATTTCAATAGAGCGGATATTTATGCAAAACAAGGAAAACTTACAGAAGCACTCCAGGATTATACGAAGGCCATTGAACTTGATCCGAAAAACGCTGAACATTATTTCTATCGTGCAGAATTTTATACGAATAATTTAAATAAACCATATGATGCATTGGTAGATTATTCAATAGCGATTAATAAAGACTCATTAGCTACGTATTTTTGGTGGAATCGTGGTAAACTATACTCTGAAAAATTGAACAATCAGAAATTGGCTATTGAAGATTTTGACCAAATTCTTAAAATAAAACCGAACGATATTAATGCGCTGAATTGGAGAACCATTTTTCATCAAAGAAATAATGAAATCGAAAATGCAATTCTTGGATATAAAAAAATCATTTCGTTTGGTGATTCTATAAAAAAACTTGAAAACATCATTGAGGATTACGGTTGGGCAAACATTAATTTAGCATACATCTATCAATGTATCGATAAAATTGAAGAAGCATCAAACTTATTTAATGAAGGTGTTTCTTATATGCCAAATTACGCTGAAGGTTATTATTATCGAGCTTGGTTCTTAACATTATATAAATCTCAATTCGATGGTGCAATCAATGATTTTTCAACCTCCATGAATTTAGAACCCAATAATCCATATTGGCTGCTTAATCGTTCTAAAATATATCATTTGAAAGGAGATTTTAAGCGTGCAAAAAGCGATATAAATGAAGCCGTAAAAATTTCTAAAGAATCAGCTATTTACATTGCAGAAAGAGGGAATTATTATTCAATAACGGGAGAATACGACAAGGCAACCAAAGAAATTAAAGAATCCCTAAAACTTGATTCAACAAATAGAAGAACCTTTCATTATTTGACGGAAAATTTAATTCGACAAGGTAAATTAGATGAGGCTTTGAAGAACGCAACGACAACAATTACAAAATTTAAAAACGATACCATATCCTTAGAACAAATCGGCAGAATAAATTTCTCTAAAAACGAGTTATTTAAATCTTTGAGCGCATACACTGAAGCAGCTTCCATCATGGAGTTTAACGAAGGATTTCGATACATTTATCCGCATGATATTCAAGTTTTTCTAAGTGACGTTGATATTAAAATTGCAGAAATCTATGAAAAATTAAACCAATCTGACCTTCAATGTGAATTTCTTAATAAGGCAAAAGATATCGTCATTTTTGAAACAAGACCCGATCGACAAAAAATGATCAAGGAAATCCAAGAAAAACTCAAAAACTGCCAAAACTAAATCACTCCCTTTTTAAATAAATAGCTTTCAGATATCTCTCAAGCTATAGAAAGATAACCTACTAAATACCTTTGTAGACGATTTTCCCCTGACGTGTTTTTATTTTTTATTCCGAATTACTAGTGGCTCTGAAGGAACATCAAGATTTAGCAAGTAGTTATAATGTTCTTCACTGTCCGGCGCAATTCTTTTACCAGGGTTTACAGCGTTGAGAATATCCAAAAGATCTGATAGTTCGTTCGATTTATCATCGGATGCGTAACCTTGTTTTTCCGAAGAGCTCAATGGTATATCATTTTTAAATTGTACTTCAAAATAACGTCTTTGCTTCGCATCAAACCTAATTCCATATCCGTGCTTCCTTCCTTGCTTATAGCCACCTATATAAAAATCTCCATTTTTGTATAGCATAGCCCCGTACTCATCTGGAGCTCCATTGAGCATTAATCCTTCGTAGATGTTTCCATTTTCAAACGTATACCTTGAATACGAGTTGGAACAATCACCCATGGAGCAATTTCCTTTATTAAACTCCCCAATCTCCATCATATAGGCCAACAATACATATTTTTTAAAATCCTCGTACTTAATCCAAAGAAATCCCCCTTCGCCATATTCGGTTCCCCAACTATTCATTATTTCAAAAGCACCCCCGTATTTTTCGTCATCATATCCAACAACACACATCGCATGTTTACCAATAATGGAATCTGTTGACGATGGTAACCAAATTCCATAGTGAGAAGAATTATCTAACTTTATAGATTCTGTAAGATTAACTCCTATTGAAACTATCTTCTTGCTTCCAAGGGCTAATTTAACGTGTTGAACCAAATTGCCTGAATCCAAGAGATTGTATCCTTTAATTGAATAATGAGAAGCTAGGGCATTTGTAAATTCAAAGGATGATAAATTAGAATAACAAAAAGTCAAGGGATCCCAAATACGAGGCTTCGTTCCTTTGTTTGTTAAAATAGAAAGTGCATCTTCCATACTTGCACCAGCATAACACCAATCATCTACAGGATTTCTGATGTACGAATACACGTAATATGGATCCATAGCACGTATAATCTTTTGAAACGTATCTGTGATTCCCATAGCTAAATTCTGCTGTGTAGATAATTGTGCGTATGCCACTGCCCATCCTACACATGTCATACTATTGCCTTGATCTTGTACCTTTGGGGTATATATTCTGTAGGATATTTTTGTGGGTAAATCTTCGGTCGCAAAACCTTGTTGCTCTACCGGTAACCACGTTGAAAATCTATTTATCTTCTCCATATCAATCCTTAGTCCCTGGGACATCCCATTAAAGCAAATCACTAAGGTTAAAATTAAAAACAAAGGTTTCATTCTTATTTAATTCGATAGATATCAATGGATGTTAAATTCTTTTTAAAAATATAACCATCTTGAACTGAAAATTGACTGTTGCCTAAATTATATGTTTGAAAAGAACTAGAACTGAGTTGCCCGAGGTTATTAAAATCCGTAGTTACCAAGCCTTTATTTTGATACACATCAATATATTTATTCGTATTCGGTTTAAAACACCAACGTCTTACTTCAAATTTATCGCTCTTCCAAACAGCAAGTTTTACACCGGATTGATAAAAATCACCAAGGCTTTTAATCAAATCATTTCCAGCGATAAATTCTAACTTATCAAAAATTGGAATTGACCATTCCTCCTCAAATTTACTATTAGTTTTCGCCACATTGGTTGCCCCTTCTGAAGAATCAATTTTTGAAATCATTCGATAATTGATAGCTGCAATTTCTGAATTTTTAGAAATATTGAGAAGTAATTTTTTTGCCTCCTGTTCCTTTCCCAATTTATGTAAGTGAATTGCTTTCAATATTTCGATAGCTTGTTGGGTAACCGAATCTTCACTGTTTTCAATATTATCAATAACTCTAAACATTTTTTCATTCTCTTCCAACAAAAAGTATGTTGTTGCACTATTTATATAACCTATCGTATAATCCTTTGAATTATTTGTTGCCTTTTCGAAGCAATCTAATGCTGATTCTAATCTTTCTTTGATATTGTAATTCACCCCACGATCAAGTTCACTGTCTAATTTCGTTCGATAATCAAATTGCAAGGGATATAAATAGGGGAATTGAAGCGAATCGATAAGCTTAATGGCCGACATTAAATAACAAACTCCCAAATTATTATAGATTTCCCTGCTTGTAAATTGATATTTTAAGATAGTTTTGAAAAATTGTTCGGCACCAATATAATCTCCGGCAAGAAGGGTTAATAAACCATCGTCGAAAATGAGCTTTAACGCGTTCATTTTATCATGACTATTCAAAACGATCTCTTTTCGCTGTGATAAGGGTGGATATTTTTTCAAGTATTTGTCCTTCAATTGAAATCTATTGTAAATAGAATCCAAGACTGCAACGCCAATGCTTGTTGTATAATACCCTGCCATATGGCAATAAAACGCGGCAAACTCATCAGCTTGTCTTTCAAAATGTATCTTTAGACTGTCATTAATTGAATTTACTTTGCTTTTATATTCTTGAGAAGCATAACCACTTCCTAGCAAACTGAGATCATTTTGGTGTTTGAACACATGCGCCATCTCATGTCCCAAAACATGCGCCATTGCATTCATTGAATCTTTTCCAAAATTTCGAGTAAGTTCAATTAATCCCTGACCTATTACAACAACCGATTCCCCATCTTCGTTATGTGCATCTCTATGTGCAATAGCCTTGGGTTCTAGGGATAAAACCAACTTTGGTTTTAACGTATGGTTATCGTCCATGACTTGATAAAGGTCATCGTAAACCTTCCTTACAAAAGCTGGCGGATTGAGTTGGGCTTCCGCAAAGAGAGCAACCAACAACATAAATGGCAGTAGTATACGGCGCAAAATAGGTTATTTGTTTAAATAGCTAATTTATAAAATTCTCGGTTACCTTTTTGTAAAGTCGTTATCAATGCATAAACCCATTAAAAAATTATTATGGCACGAATTACTTACACAAAAACCGTTTACAATATTCCCTTTACACCGCCCAAAGAAATTGCGGAAATCGAATACATTCAATACAAGCGTTTCATTCAGCTTAACCCCAACAAACCGCTGATCGACGAGCAACGGTCGGAACGGTCTCATGATCGGCTAACTGGCTTCATATTGGTGGGTGTTGTACTGTTGGTCATTGGATTGTTTGGCTTATTAGCCTCGGAAACACCTCAATGGTGGGGAGGAATATTAGTGTTCATTAGTGTTTTGGGCATTTTACACCCAATTGTCAATGGTGGAGTTTATGAAAGCTCTAAAAACAGTGTCAACAACTTTCAAGACGAAATCAAATTCTATCGAAACCTCAAAGAAATGATCAAAAATAGCGACTCATACAGCGACTTCGCCAGGCAGTATTTCTTGAAATATCGGGTTGGTAAATATTAGTTGCTTAAATAACACAAGGAAGAGTTGAAACGACATTATTAGTAATTGCTACTACGTTGGTTTCAGTACATTCTGTTCAAACCGTTGTTTTATTTAGTTTTGATAAATAAATTTAAACCATAAAAAAAACAATGTGCACACCTCTAACATTTCATGAAATTGACATACTAATTTCAGCCATTCAGCAAGGAACTTTATCCCTAGATATTAAACTCGGGTTAATCAAGATTATCAATAAGAATGCATGGCATTTGAAAAATGTTGGTGTGTTGAAGCTATGCCGTGACCATCATTGGGTTAAATGGTCAGAAGTTCAATCGTTAATAGAAAAGAATAGACTCTGGTCCATCCCAACTATTTCAGAATTGGATGAATTGTTCCTATATGCCGAAAATAATTCTGAATTGAAAGTTGAAAGCGGCTTTTATTGGGCACAAAGTAATTCGGATGAAATAGTGATCTATAATCCAGCAAATAAGCAAAAAAATAATGCTGTAACTCATGACAATTATATAAATTTTGATGGAGGAGACTTTAGTACTTTCACACCTTTCCATGAGTTAAATAATAGATTGATTCTTAAACGAAAACTCGGAAAAATTGAATCCTAAGAGTCAGAAATTATGCGGAATTAAGTTGTAATTAGACCGATACCTTTAAAATGACATAAGTTTTTGGTTACCTTTTTAACTTTCTGATATCAATGGGTATAACTTAAAAATTTAACCCCATGAAAACAACCTTCAACGCTATTCTTTTATTCGCCTTTACCTTCTTACTAAACGCTACGATCAACGCGCAAACATCGAAAAGCTGTGGGAAATGCCATAACGCTGTTTCAGCTTACTCGAAGGTAGGAGATTATTGCCCACATTGTCATGTTCGATGGGGGTACGAAAACACCAAAACCACCACTCAGAATTATTACAACTACAACGACTACCCAAGTTATTCCACCGAGGAATATACTTACACATTAAGCGCCTATGTAAGCACGAATGCGAACTTAAGATCTTACGCCTCAAAAAGTGCATCGGTTCTAAGCGTGGTTCCTATGTATAGTAGCATTAAAGTGACGGGAAAATCAGGCGAATGGTACCATGTCAAATATTATGAAGGGTTTTCCTATTTACCAACAACTGGATACATACATCAGTCCTTGGTTAATTTTTAAGTACGAGTGTTTCAAACGAAGCGTATAACACATTCGGGTTCAGCGTAGCTCGCCCTCCCCTACGATTTCCCATTAACAGGTAAGCACACAAACATTTGTGTGCTTTTCTTTTTTACCCTCTCATGGTTCATGCTGCTTTAAATTTAACATCTTGGATTTAATTATTTACCACTTCCACCCAAATTCTATTGGGATAACCGCCCTGGAAAACATACTCGGTAACCGGACAAAGCCATAAGCGATGCCCCTGCATAGTGGGTACGGTGTAGTACATTCCATAACTCACGGGCGCATGTCCCACGGTATTCAATAAACCCTCGTCCATGCCATACGAGTCTGACACCAAGAGGTGGGTTGCCGTATCAAAGGGTTTCGCGCTAAATTGTAACCACACCTCAGTACCCATTCGGCTCAAGTGATCCAGGAAGGTGTCGGCGCCATCCACCATCATTAGGTTGGCTTGCGTGCCAAGTCCTGCTTCTAAAAATTCTGGTAAGTCGATATACCAGGTGTTGCTTTGTTTGTAAAATCGTTTGGTCATACATAAAAATTTTGGTCAAATTTAAACGCGACACCCGGCGAGCCCCATTTCCTTGCAAGGTTGTAAGGTGGGGAAATTACCTCATACGATTGAAGTGACGAGAAAAACGATTGGGTAAGGTTGAGGGAATCCCCCCTACCCGCGTTACGCGCCCATGATTTACCCCTGAAAAACGCGGATAACGCTCATAACGCAGTGAACGTGGTCCAATTACGCGGATAACGCGCATTACGCAGTGAACGTGGTCCAATTACGCGGATAACTCGGGTTACGTGGTGAATATCTTAGTTAAAATGACATTTATTCATCGTCTTCCTTATTCACTAAAAACTGACTTGACCAAGAATCGTTAATCGGTTGTTGTTTCTTTTCTGATTTTATAATGAAAAAATTGAAAAGTAATTCCCCCAAAAGTACGCCCGCTAAAAAGGTAAAGCCGTAAAGACCGGTAAAAATAAAAGCAACCTCAAAAAGGATTGAACCTAATAACAACATTCCATTTCTCTTTTTCATAAGGTCAATTTTAATGAGCACCGATTGAATAATACATACCCAACGGTCGCTGGAATATCGGTTACAATAATTGGTTGTAGTTATATTTGAAATAATTAATTTTAGTCAACTTTAAACGAAAGAACCATGCGTTACCATTCATTTCTCCATGTTTATAAAGGAACTGGAGAACATAAGTTCATAGCTGAATACAGACAATCATGCAGGTATTGCAATGAATACAAAGGGAGTCACTTTCAATTTACCTACCGTGAAGATTCTCTCGTTGTCCCCTATTGCAGCAAGAAATGTTTTATTGAAGATGGTAATACCTTAGAATCGAACGAATATACCGAATTTGTAGACCAGTGGATTGAATCCGGGGGACGGGAACAAGCCTTGGAGCTGGAACAAGAAGAAAAGAAATTGCTAGATTCCCAATTAAAAGAAAACGAGCAAAAAAGAAAGCTCAAAGAACAACAGGAAATTGCCGATAAAATTAAAAAAACACAAAGCAATCGCCTTATTACCATAGCGCTTACGCTCGTGGCTATTGCGGGTTTAGGATATTATTTTTTCCTATACAATCCTTATTCCGAAGAACAAATGAGCAATGCATGTGATTGCGCCGATAACAGTTACGAAAACACCCAAATTCCCTTTGATAATTTATCCTTTAGTGAACAGAGAAAAAGATCCTTTTGCTTTGATTTATTTAAACCCAAAGATTTTGAACTACTGAAAGACGACACCAAGGAAATCTATGACCGAATGGTTGATGCCTGTAATAGGTCCAAATAATCTAACTTTCCGTCATTGATATGGTTGCCTTTTCAACCACTGCATTTTTAAAATCGGTTGAAACCTTAAAGTCTTTGAACGCTTCGTCTACCGCCTCGGAAGATAATCCCTTCAAGGGTTGAAGCAATTCGATATCTGCACATTCTTTCATCTTTGGGAATTGTTATAAGTGTTCCCTTTTTTATAGGGTGTTATGAGCTTAGATGAAGAAGTTTTTTCCTTTATGAATTATTTTCAAGTTCGGCTAGGATTTCACGAACTTCTGAAGCTCGTTCCTCCAGCTCCATTCCGAATTCTAATTCTTGAATAATAACCTCCAGTTTTTCCAGGTCTTTATTTGAAACGCAAATCTCTACGGCACGGTCAATGAAATCATGCGCCAAATCAATAGCTCGTTGTTCGTCTTGAAATTTCACCCATCGGCACATAGCTGCTAATTGAATATATTCGTCGCAGGATTCAATTAAAAGCGAGATTTCACGCGCTCGGTACTCAAACGCATCCTCGTTAAAATTCGATTCAACTAGGTTTTCTAATTCTAAAAGATATTCATTCATAGGATTAATGATTTTTTTCAGTCCATTATTGGGTTATTTTTGACCGTTCAACCACTGCATTTTTAAAATCGGTTGAAACCTTAAAGTCTTTGAATGCTTCGTCTACCGCCTCGGCAGACAATCCCTTCAAGGGTTGAAGCAATTCGATTTCTGCACATTCTTTCATCTTTGGGAATTGATAGAAAGATTCATTGCCATCGTCCTCGCAACGGTAGGTAAAAATCCAGCGAATGTTTGCAGCACTGCGCCAATCTTCTTCGGGTTCTTCTTTATCGTTGTACGTGTAAAACCAGTCTGATATTTTAAGCTGTGAATACGCGACCTGGGCTTCATCGAGTCCATCGATGATAATGACGAGGTTGCCTGATTTATTAGCCTTGTGAAGTTTGAGGTGTTCGGTCAGCAAGGAATGAAAAAAATGAATGGCATCGGTATACTTGGAGGGCATCCGGTCAAGTTTTCTGAAAATCGTTTCATCTTCTGTCTCCCAGTACTGAGAACGTTTACCCTGGAGTATGAAATGATACAAGGCTGCGTGCAGGCTATTTTGCATACCGGCACCACAAAAATGATAGACTACTTGCGTTTGTTGCGATTGAAGCTTTTGTATCACATCTGCGATCAGCGCGCCTTTTCCCATTCCTGCCGGTGACTTTACACACAGTATGTTCTGATCATCACTTTTCGTACAGAAATCCAGTATCGCATTTTTCTCTCGTTCACGGCCCACAAAACACGACTGGTAATACGCAATGCGCTCGCTGTGGTCAAACACCTGTCCAGCACCTCCTCTGATGGCTTCTTTGATGGGGTCAAAGGTGGGTTCTAGGTGCTCGATTGCTGGTTGATCAACCTCATCGCCCAAGCGCAAATTCAATAAATGAGCTTTTGATTTGTTATGATAAAGACCCTGAAAAATATATGGGTCTTGACCTTCTTTTCCAGGCTGCACATACGGATACAAGAGCAACGCTTGTCCATCTTGAACCCAAAAGTATTTATCCTCTTTCAGTGCTAAGGCGCCTTTTTCAAAAAGTAAGGTTAATGTTGCTAACTCTTCAAACAAACCAATCGATGCCTGTAACTGAGGTAAAAAGGAAGCCTCTAAGCGAATCAATTGATGCACATAACGATTTCTAAAGGTTATGAAGCGATTGAGCAAAGGCTCGCCGTTCTTTGGCTTTTCAATTGGCGCCATCCAATTTTTATCTTCAGCAGAGAGTGCCCACAAATTCTTCCAACTGGTGTCAGAGGGCAAGGATTCACGTAAGTTATCCAAGACTTGCTTCATGAACAACGCATCCCCTTGGTCATCGAGCCGTTCAAATTTCTTACATAACTGAATAACAGCACCCAACCTCAGCATGAGCGTACTCATACCCAATGCCGCCATGTAAAAATTATTCAGTCCTGCGGGGTCTTCCTCCAGCAGACGTTGAAGTGCGTCTTGGTCAACACTTATTGATTTCTCAGACTTGAGTTCTAAATAACGCTGGTGGTATTGATGTACTGGGTTCATTTTTGAATATTTTTAAGAAGCACCCTATGCTGATACTCTAATTTCACATCTCGTCTTCCTAAAGTTAGGAAAATTCTAGAGCTTTCTTCGATGGTTTTTGGGAAGCCATAAAGTTCATCTACTTCATCTTGAATGAATGGCTCCTTGTCAAGGCTGTAAAAAGGAGAGAGTATTCCGAATGCTTCGTGCACAAATTCTATCGGATACTTATTGTCATCGGCAAAACGACGCGCAACCACACTTTGCTTCTCCTCTATTTCAACTTGTAGTTTTGAAGCAATTTCCTTGAGTTGTTTAAATGCCGAACGCTCTGCCTCTTGTTCTTCGCTAGGGCCTTTGAAGCGCAAGTAATTATGCAAAGAAAATTGAATAAGGCTATCCTGAATTGAGTTTCTAGTTGCCGACAAAACAATTGAATTATTGAAATAACGTTTCAAATATGGGTAATGCCAAGCTGTGGCGAAAACAGGAATCTCGGCATCGTAAAACGCATTGAATAAGTTAGTCAGGTGATTCGGGCTGAAAAGCGCAATATGCACATCATGAAGCACAACCACAATCTTTTTGGACAGTTTCCCTTTCTGAGCCTTCAAAAACTTCCAAGGGTCTTTCAGTGCTTTCTCATCATTACTCAACTCAAACAAACTCTTGGCCAATTCTTGCTCTAAAAAAGAGGCCGTAAACGTAGCTCCGTTTGGATGTAATGTATAATAAACAGGATGATAAACAGACGTGTCTAATTGCTGAACAAATTGCTTGTAAGCCACTGCTCCTTGATCAGCTCCTGGCGAATACCAAGCCACCAATGCGCCCTTCCCATTTTGCAGCAAAGAAGCAACTTCATCGGAAACCTCTGTATTCTCCTCAAAAGGATCAGATGCAAATTGCTGCTCTTCTGTTCTAAAACTTGGCGCATACTCATGCGCTACCCTTGCAGCCAACTGACCAAACGCAAATTGCACATCAAAAGCACCCCAAGCCTGCGCATCTGTAATATTCCAATGCCCGTTGAATCCTTGCGCATCCAAAAAATGAAACGCTCCAAACTGCTTTTCAAACAAACCGGCTTGATTCATTTTCGCCAAAATAGCCTCCATCTTCTGTGCCTCTTCCCTATTTCGCTCGGGTGGCAACACAAAAAATCCGTGCATCACGGCATTTCTCAAACTCGCCAAATGATGAATGTCTTCATTCAACACCTCTTTACCATCCTTCTCTTGCCAGAAAAAGGGCTTCAAAAGCGCAGCCTCTGCCCCATCAGCATCTTTGATCATATTCGCAGCCCAACGATACAACGGCCCTGCATTATAGGCATGCCCACTCGACAAAAACAAAGAAATCAAAAAGTCATTAAACACTTCTTTCTGCTTCGCTTGCTGCAAATAAACAGCAATTCCCATCGCAGCCAATAGTGCCAGGATTTCTTCACCTAATTCAACAAGTTCGTCAGCAGCGTATGCGTCGTCTTTTTCTTCTTCGAGCGCCTCGATTTTTTTAATTAGGCGTGGTGGGAGGTTGGGTGGGGTTTTGAGGATCATGATAACCAGATTCTAGGATCATTCAATAAAGCCCATTTGTATGACGTCGCTGTACCCGGATACCAGGAAGGTCCTAAATTATTTTGACGTGCTGGTATCGAATTACAAATACTCAAACGCCTTTGTTTAAACAATATCCTCTGAGTATTCTCCATCGAAATCCAGGCAACATTTTGCCCCAATATCTTATATGAAACATTTTTGCCTCGTATTAAGGTAAATGCTGTCCCTTGATTTTCAATTAACCTCTGCCATATACAATCACAGCAGTTACAACTTTTTTTATGTTCCATAACTTAATCTATTTTTAACCATTTAAATGAAAACTCAAAATACTTGTCGGCATATTCTCGCCAATCATCACCTGCAAAACCAAATTGTCTCAATTGCCTTTGCGGTGAACCAGGTGAAGGAATTGAAATTAATCTAACTGTTTTTCCTTTGAAAAGATACTGCTTACAAATTAGCTTTTTGATTTGCGATTCATCTCCTTTTAGTTTTGAAATGATTTGAGATTGCCATTTTATTGACTCAGACTCTTGATAAATTAATGTTTTTGAATTCTTTACAACATGATCATGAAACATTTCCATCACTCCTTTGGATGTGCACAATATTTTGGTAACTCCTGAATTTAAGAATTCATTCATCATTTCAATATTGTAAACTCGCTTTGATAAATCTGAATCCAAAGCACTTCTTCCTTTACGCTCACATTCTAAAATCATATCGGAAATTGAAATTTCATTTTTTAATAAGCTTTTTAATGCTTCCTCTGAAGTAATTGGAATTTGTAAATAATTATCAATATATAAATGATAAAGAGCCCAAAAACTGCTTTTGCAACTTCCATAAAAGAATTGAACAGTGCCATCACTTTTGCGTATAATATTTTTTGCTTCATTATCAGGAAGTGTGATGGAGTAAACAGGAAATGAACCGAGTATTAATTTGGTGGCTTTTGGCACTATACCTAGATCTAAAAATGGGTGGATTTCTTTATTCATATTCAAATATGAATTGATTTGCATATTTAAAATCATTCCTAAACTTCATAAAAAAGAAAGATTTGTTGCTACAGCTGTTTATTAAATCTGTTATATCGTAGTATTTTTCCGAGTTGATTAATAAATTGAGTAATTGTGATAACAATACTTTTGACTCATATTCAGAATTTACCAAATTAATAATCACTTTCGGCAATAGATCCTCGATAAAACTCCTATCCCCTATATTAATGTTATAAAGAGTATTTTCCTCTATTTTTTCTAAAATTTGTTTGGTTAAAAAAGAATTATAGACAAAAAGTAATGCGCTTTTCAAATTAAGTTTGTTTTCAATTGTTATATTTTGATAAACAAGACTTAAATCTATATTTAAACACGCTGAAATATGAAATAAGTATTCCGGCTCTTTGTAGAAGTAATTCGTTAAATCTTTAAGATTAAATTTAGGAATATTAAATGTATTGATTGCTTTTTCTCCTAAAATATCGCAAAAACATAATATAATTTCACATTTTTCAATAAGTTGACAATTAAGTACAGAATTGATATTGTAATCATTATTATCATATTTAATAAGAAAAGGAACAAAAATTTCCAAAATTGTTTCATTGAGATTCAATGGACCAGTCTCACCGGTATATTCATTCCATATTGATATTTGGAAATTCGCTGAAAAGAAAACGATTGCTTTTATAAATTTATCGACTCCAATATGTACGTATATTTTTAAAAACAACAAAATCATCTCTTCCAAGAGCGCGTCTTCGATTGTATAATCTGCAAACTCTCCTTCAGTAATAAAACAAATCTCATAAAGACAATCAATGAACAAAAATTTTAAATTTTCATTATCGAAAATCAGCTCATTTTCAAGTTCCTCTATTAATATTTTGAGACATTTATAATCATCAATGCCATCAGTTAATAGATTTTTACAATTTTTGTCATTTATTCCAAATGGAAGAAAGGACAACATGTATTTTTGAGAATAACGATATGTAACTTTTTCCTTTCGTTGATGTGAAACTTTAGAAACACAAATTTCATCAAATGTTATTTTTCGAGTTTGATTTTCAAGATTAATATCAGCAAGTCTTGAAATGAATTTTAAACACCAGTTTTCACTTCTATACAAATCACCAAATATTTTTGTTTTTAATGACTCTTTAAAATGTTCAATAATTTTCTGTTGGTTGTTAACATTAATCATTTTAAAGTCAGAAAAATATTCTTCATCATCTAAAATAGCATCGCGAGATAAAGAATAATCTGGTAACCAATTAGATCGTTCAATTAGCCATTTAACTTCAACATTATTATCCAAGAGATAATTCAATAATAGAAATAAATTACTTCGCGAAATTCCATCAAAAATAAATTGGTGACTGTTGTCGCGCTCGATAATTGCAAAATGTTCTATGTTATCATTAAACGTTGTAAGGACTTCATTGACATCATGTAAATAATCGGTATTTTGAATCAATTTTACCAATACCTCTTGCCAAAAAGATATTCTTTGTCTTAATGTCAATCTCTTTGAAGCTTCAATTGTCTCAATTAATCGATTAGAATCCAATACAATCATTGGGTTATCTATCACCTTTGTGAGACTAACGTCAAGTTGTTTAAATTGTATTCTAATCAATTCTAAAACTTCTGTTTGTTTTTCTAATTGAGCAAACTTCCGAATGTATAAGTCAAATTGACGTTGAAGAATAATATCTGATTGAAAGTGTTTTTCTGCCTCTAAAAATGTCTGATAATCAATTAAAAAATGATATGCTTGAAAAAACTCTTCATTGATTAATAAATGAAATACCAAAAACTCTATTTTATATTTTTCAAATTCATGGCCTTTTTGACAATAGATTTTATCGATTATTAAACTATTCAAATATTTTAATTCCCCCTCACTCAACTTCTGCAACAAGTACACTTTCAAGCGCTCATGATACAACTGATACTTGCCGCTCTCTGGGCTGTTGAACCAAGCACTGTAGGTGGAAATGAAATCTTGGATATCGTCTTCCGTTTCGCCCAATACCTCAGCAACAAAAGCTGCACTCACTTCCTTCTTCAACAAAGCCCAAATGGCAAAGCGTTGCAGCAGTTTTTGGCGTTCGATTACTGAAGTACGCTCGTCGAAGGCTTCTTCATATAAGCCGATAAGTCCTTCCGGTAATTCCGCTGCGTTTTCTGGATGGATGCTTCCTTTTACAAGGCCATCGTAGATGTAACGGAGGTAGGTGGGTTCGAGGTTAGGCATAATTAGTTTGTTTCTTGGGTAAAATTCATCCAAGTAAGGTCAAAAAGTTCATGGGCCAATTCTAAATAGTTTTCTTCCAGTTCTGGAAAACAGGTCTTATACACAGCATGTTGTTCTATCATTTCACGGAACTTTTTTTTGTCCTTCATCGTGTTGTAAAGAATGGGAGAAAAATTTATCTGATCGACCGGTTTGCCTAGTTCATTCTGTATCAATCGTTCCGCAACGGTTTCAGTAACCTGTTCTATTACTTCAATGGGTTTATAATTTGAATTGCTGATTGAAGAATAAACACCATTGACAGTCAATGTAATATTTGCCTTTCCAATTCCAATGGCGGTAACTAATCCTTTATTATCCACTATCGCTACATGTTCATTATCAGAATGCCAAATGCCATTTTCTGTATAGTTTTCAGAGTTAAATTGGGCCACCTCTTTTCGAACCAAGGTGGATTTCCCGATTATACTCTTAACATGAGGAAACTCAACGAACATACCTTCATCATCATCCCAATAAGAGTAAATGCCGAGCTTGTGGTTGTAGGCAATATTTTCCAAAATAGGAACTATTGATAGATCTTTAAGCTTTGTTTTGAATTGAAGAAAATATGAAATTAATTTTCCATCAGTTTCATTAATTACGATGTTCGATGGTATATGCTTGAGAAGAAGATTAATTGAATCCCTTACTATAGGCGATTGCGGTAATAACCCTAAAAGTAAAACCTTATCCAAGTCATTTTCCCTGGATTGTGCAATTGGCAGTAAAAAATCATCGATCAAATTCGGATAAAATTTAATTAAAACTTCTGCATTTTCGTATATTTTCAATAAATCTTCAAATTTGCTTTTGATTGGTTCTACTGAAGCAAATAGATGTTTCAAGGTTGAACTTGTATATTCTTCAAAAGACTTGTCAGTGGGTAGCATTGTCACTAGGTAAATTTGTTCGACAGGGTTTCTGTTAATTTCTTTGTTCGATATTAGTTCATGCATTAATGATCTTAAATAACCCTGATTTACACCTTTAAAATTTGATATTTCATCTAAGGTTAAATTGTATGGTAATTTTTGTAAATCAAAGAATAACATTAATGTACTTATAACAAGCGAAGGTTCGGTATTAATTTCATGGGCAATACTTAATATGGTCTCAAGTTTCGATTTCCTGATTTTTGAGTCAATTTTTAGGTTGAAACTACCATAGTCTCTATCATGCTGTTCCTCCATAAAAGCCAGCATTTCGTTGGAAATCGAATCAAATTCTTCCCAATTTCTATTTATTTTGAGAATGGTAAATGCAATTTCAAATGATAGTGAAGGAATCGTATAATTCATTAGGACTGGCAAAAGATCTAAAGCCCTTTGAATTTCATTGTTTTCCAAGTGAACCTTCCCGAAATTTAGAATATAATTTTCCTGATTAAATGAAGAGAGTTCTACCTTGTTTTCTTTTTTGTCAAATAAATTGACTGGTTGTGAAAATTGTTGATGTCCTAAAAAGAGTGTTTTAGTTAGCAACCTCAATTTGAGTTTTTCAGCACTTAGTTCACTATCAAGACCAAATTTCCTATCGTCTAAACAAATTACTGCATCAATGCTTTTTGCTAGTTCTTTATCAATTTTTGAATTAGAAAATGCAAATAAAAGTTCAAAACGAAATTCAAAATGTATTTTTGGTATTAATTTAAAAACGAAATCATAGAATCCAAGTTTAATTGCCAATTCACAAACAGATAATTCGAACGTTGTGTAATAATCGTGAGGATCATTATGTGAATCTCGATTTTTTAAAAATAATTCCCGTTCATCTTCCAAATTTTTATTGACTATAATTTTTCTTATCACCTGCTTATCATTCTCGGCCAAAAAACTCAAATCAAATTTTTTTAAGTCAATCATCTCTTTAAAATTCAATTGTCCAACACCACCATGATTTTCAAAAAAACGAAGAAGATATAGGCTATTGGAATATGGAAGGGAATTAATCTCTTCCTCATATTTTTCAGAAAAAAGCATCTCATTCACTTTTATAATTTCGCTGAATCGATTTGAAGCATATAACTGAAAACAATTAGAAAAAAGATCATCCATTACGTTGTAATCAAATCTATTCTTGGCTACAAAATCGATATACAAATCAAAATAAGAGTTTAACTTTTTTGGATCAATATTTAAAGCACTCAAAAGGAGAAACCAAATGGCTTCTGGGGAAAATATATTCTCACTTAAGATTAAATCGATGGATGCGAGCTCATCTTCACAGTTAAGTTCATCGAAATGATGTATCGCTAAATAACATCCTTTAAATTGTCTTTGTCCTTCCAGTTTACGGTAGAGACTTTTAGCTAAGGCGCCGTCAAGATTTGATGGAAAGTGCGATAGATAATTCTCTATTTCGAATGAGTTTAACTTGTTGAATAGATGGTAAAACTCATTGTAATGCTTGAGTTCAAAAGAGCTATACAATAACGAATCCAGTTGTTTGATTTTTAAATCCCAATATAAACTAACCCGCAAATCAGGATCGTATGATTCCTCTTCCAAAATAACGTTTTTGCCATTTGAAGCTAATGTTTTTTCAATCTTTGATGATAGCGTATCGATGAATTCAAAATAATCTTTTGGGTTTAAATTCAAATACTCAAATAAATGTTTTTCATCAAATTGTGTAATTGTATCACCAATATATCGATAGATTTCATGATGCTCGAATAGGTAATCGATATCTAACTTTAATGAACTTAGTTTGGCTCCTAACAATAAGGCTAAAGGATAAGGGAAAAAAGAGATTTTACTATTGTTAGATTCGTTTAGTAGTTCAATAGTACATTGTTCTAATTTAGAATTAACTACTGTCAACTTCTCAATATCTAAATTTTTAGCGCTTATAAGATTGAAAATGGCATTGAAATAGGCTGCAAATTGTTGTTGTTTTTCGAATAATGACTCATTGCCAAGGTTTTCTATACTTTCGATAATAATCTCTGCAGGGAAAACTTCAATTTCACGAATAATTTGTTCTACTCTGCTTTCCTCCTCTAATTGGTACTTCAGAAGTTTATAATAGTAGTAATATTTGAACCGATCATCGCATAATTCAAAAGAGGCAATAGCTTGATGATAAAAATCAAAAGTCCAGTTATATCTACCTGAATAATTAATTTGTCGTTCGATAAAACCATTTTCAGCAAGTTTCTTTATTTTTTCAATCAAACTCTGATTACGATTTAAATGGAAATGAAGGGACAAATGCCCTGCCAAAAACTCCAACCCATACCACTCAAACTCATCCGCTTTTTGCTCTTCAATGGCTCTTTCTAAACGAGAAATCAGTTTCTCGTGAAGCGTATGAATTTCCCCCTCACTCAACTTCTGCAACAGATACACTTTTAAGCGCTCGTGATACAATTGGTACTTGCCACTTTCTGGACTATTGAACCAGGCGCTGTAGGTGGAAATGAATTCTTGAATTTCATCTTCAGGTTCTTCTAAGACTTCTGCAACGAATACTGCACTCACTTCTTTCTTTAAAAGTGCCCAAATGGCAAAGCGTTGCAGTAGTTTTTGGCGTTCGATTACTGAAGTACGCTCGTCAAAAGCTTCTTCGTACATACCAATGAGACCATCTGGCAACTCAGCAGCATTCTCTGGGTGGATGCTTCCTTTGATGAGACCATCGTAGATGTAGCGTAGGTAGGTGGGTTCGAGGTGGGGCATGGTTATCTTGGTTGAAATTGCTCTCTTAATTGAATCCAATCCTGAAAATCAACAAATAAAGAAATATTATCAAGGCTTGCATAATTTATATCCTCTTTTTGGAAGCACTCTTGAGCTATATACCGAATTAAAGTATTTAGCATCGTTTCTTTTGATGCGTTGTATAATGAATTTTGATAATTACCAAATGGAAGAAGATAATAAAGAGATGTTTTTGTTTTATTAATTTGAGGATAAGGAATTTTACAGACTATCGGTTCAGGTTTCAAACGCGATAATTTTAATTCAACAATTTGAACGAGTGAAATTAAATTATCATAAAGAAGCTCCTCTCTTAACATGCTTAGTGCGCAATACCAACCTTTTATTTGAGACGGTATCACTACGGTATCAATAACATCTAATCGTGTGGTTATTTCAGCGTAGAGCTCTGGTACTTTGTACTTCATTAACGACAAACATAATTTCTGCAAAATAATTTGTAAGTCAACAGGATTCCTTACGATGGAAAGTTCATTACATACTTCCTTGTAGACCATAAAACCTTCTTTTTTAAAACCTAAGTTATAATTAAGTTCTGCTTCTAATATCTTGGAGCTGTAGTAAGTCCTATGCTTAATTTCTCTGGTTATCCGATCAGAAGTATCCGTATTCAAAGCTGCCACCAAAGAACTCATTTTATTCATGATGTTTTCTTTCAATTCCTGTTGTTGAATAGAAAATTGTAGAGAAATCTGATGCAAAGTAATGATTGGTTCGTATGATTTATTTACCAATAAAAGCGCACGCTCGATGTCATTGGTTTCATTAAAATAAGTTAAGAATTTGGAGGTCATTTTCTCCCACTCTTTAATTGCTTTATAAAAATGCATATCCCAATGCGTTGGCAACGCCGCTTGTAAAAGATGGAAACTGTTTTTCTTATCTCCTAATTCAAATAACTCCATGCTTATATTGGCAAGATGCCAATGTTTATCCCAAGATAATTTAGCCGTATTTAAATCTTCTAAAGTCTTAGTGGTAATCCATTCAAAAAGACTATTCTCAGTAAAACTAAAGTCAACATAATGGCTAAAAAGCTCTTCTTGCTGCTCTAAAATTGTAACGGACGAATATTCATTTACAATCATCATGCGAAGAACAAAAACTTTCATTCTTTCCTTCAATTTTTTGAAATTATAATAAAGAAAGAAAAGATACTTTTTTCTTATCTGTTTTGATTTGAGGCGATAATGAACGCCCAAATTTTCTTTACTTGTATGAAATGTTAAAATCCTGTCAATTTCATTCATGAATTCAAAATCAGACATTCCTTTTAAGAAATAATACAAGCTATTATCTTCCCAATCAAACGCACCAGTATACAGTTGATTTTCTTTCCTTTTTATTTCACGCTTTCGTTCGGATAAATATGTTTGGATATCACCTTGGGTCCCAAGGATTCTCGAGACAAGATTGATATTGCGGTCATTCAAACTAAAAAGAGAAACACCAGATCGTTGAAAAAACAATAAAATTTCTTGATCTGTATTTTTAGCCATGGAGATGCCCGTTATAGCTTGATTTATTTGCGTTAGCGTTAGTTTTTCATTAAAATCAAAAGTATAATTATTCAAAGAAACTGTTCTTTTAAATTCTAACATCGAAATAATTTCATTGGAATCTTCCTCTGGAAATTGAGTGCTATCCTTTAACAACCCTAAGAAAATATCAAAATCATCAGGTTGATTTAAATATAACGCTGCCTCAGCTAATTGACTAATCATGACCATTCTGTAAAATGGATCGGGTAATTCTTGAATAAAATTTCGGGATTGCTCCATTTTGCATTTCATCAACATTCGAATAGCAAGAGTGATTAACTCTTCTAAAATGGAATCATTGTCCGAAATCACCTTAATAAAAAGAGCAGTTTGCTGCTCTTTAAAATAGTGCATTGCTAGTAATTCTGCGGTATTTGAATAGTATTCTTTGATGCCAAATTCAATTACTTTGTCAACAATGTCTATATTTTTAGATTTCAGAGCACTAAATAAAATGGCATTTTTTAACGGTTCAGACAAGCTAAATTCTTTTTGTTCATATAAATATTCGATGAATTTTGAATGTCGCATGTCCAACTGCACTGCTTGCCCATAGGCAGTCTGAACACTCTGATAATTTATTGTTTGCGCCGGAAAAAGAAATTTAAATTCGATATCATTGTCAAAACAAAAACTGGCAATTTCAAAACGCAAACTATCTGGAATCAAAGCCAAGGCCTGCGGATTTTCAAAGTGCATTAATACCTTCGAAAGTCCTCTAAGAATTGATAATTTTTCTGCTTGATCCGATTTTGTCAGTGAATAGGTTACTAAATATAAAATACTCGACTGTAATTTGCGTAAATCGACCTTTTCCAAATAACTTATCTTCGCTTTTGCTTGGTCAATATCTTTACTTTCAAAATCTAAACGAAGACGTTCAACGTCATTAAGGAGATCAAACTCGACGGAAAGATAATGAACTGTATTTCTGATTATAGAACTTGTCTGATTTGCGAATAAAGAAGCATTAAGTCCGATTTGAATCGTATTTAATGTCCAAAAATGGCCATTGCTTTGAGAAATTTGCTGAGACCAAATAGATTTATCGTCAACAAAATCCAAGAGAGGTTTTAACTCACCCGAAATAAGATAATGTATCATTAGGTGATATACTTGGAACTCTAGTGCATATTTTTTTATATCGCATTCATCAAGACGAATGTGTAATTCGAGTAAATTAATGATTTTCAGATTTAAATCCTTGATTTCCCTCTCACTAAACTTCTGCAACAAGTACACTTTCAAGCGCTCGTGATACAATTGGTACTTGCCGCTTTCTGGGCTATTGAACCAAGCGCTGTAAGTGGAGATGAATTCTTGAATGTCATCTTCAGGTTCTTCTAAGACTTCTGCAACGAATGCTGCGCTCACTTCTTTCTTTAATAAAGCCCAAATGGCAAAGCGTTGAAGCAGTTTATGGCGTTCCACCACCGAAGCGCGCTCGTCGAAGGCTTCTTCGTACATACCAATCAAACCTTCGGGCAACTCAGCAGCATTCTGCGGATGAATGCTTCCTTTAATCAGACCATCGTAGATATAGCGGAGGTAAGTGGGTTCAATGTTCACGGCTCCAATATATTAATTTATCTGCGTAGTTTTGGTATTATTCATCACTAATTAATTTCAATTCCACTATGAACGAAGCCCTACGCCGTTTTAAAGAGGATCGTCCCGAGGAATATCAAGAATATCGGGGGTATCAGCGAAAGTACCGGCAATTAAACGTTCGGTTTATGGTTGCATGTACCGTTACACTCAGCGTTGTTGTTGGGAGCTATTTGCTGTGGGGTATTGTACCTGCCCTAATGTTGGCTGTAATCGCCTTGGGCGCACTAATATGGCTTTATCGGTCGCAATCCCATACGCGTTCAACGCTTCGTCTTTCGATGGCGCTCATGCAACTAACCTTTGATGATCCGTCGGAGGTTTCATCGGAGGTCAAGGAGGAATTAAGCAAAATAATCAAAGAAGAGTAAACCAACCACCTACCCCCCAAACACCGCATTCAAACTATCCATTCCATCGAGGAACGAGTTCGAATTCCATTGGCTTATGCCCTTTGGTTATCAATTATTTTACCCATTTACTTCCATCCCAAATTCTTAGAATTGGAACTTCTTCAGATGTGCCGTATTTTATTTTACCTTCAAAAGTGTTGTTTCCCAAATCTTTTGAAGATCCGACTACGTAAATGTATCCGACACGAGTTGCAAACATGGTTAACCATGTTTCAAACTCCTGAACTGTCTTAACAACCTTGCTAGAAGGGGCCGGCAGGTCTTCTACCAATCCTTGCAATATGTTCTCACCTACTTTTAATGCAACCTGAATTGAATCTTTAGATCCTACTGATATTACCTTATTTGAATCAATTAATGAAGAGAAAGCCTCCAATTCATTTATGGCATTTGTTAAATCCGAAGAATTGTATACTACATCAATAATAACTTTATTTATTCTATTTATTACATAACTAGCTAACCACGATTCAAATTCTTTAACTGGCTTTCTACCATTGGTATGTGTGGTTGATGATTCGTCTTCCAATCCTTGTAAGATACCCAAACACACTTTTAATGTGGCCTTGATTGAATTTTTAGATTCTTGTGACATTACTTTATTTATATCGATCAATGCTTCAAAACTCTGAAGATAAGTTTTGGCAGTGGGTAAATCAATTGCTCCTGATTCTAAATCTTGGAGTGTTTTACCAATGTTTGTATTAATTTTATCAACTGTCTTTTTGATACTTGATTTAATTTCTCCGGCAGATGGATTGGTCAACTGATTTTTTGCACCTACATTATTTTGATTTACCTTTAACGCGTCGGATTTAATGAGTAGACCTTTTTCAAACAAACCCTTTTTGATTAGATTACCGTCTTTTGAGATTTTTTCACCTATTCCACTAAATTCGCCATCTACCCAAAATCCGTCCCATATTTCTCCATTAGTAAAATAAAATTTGCCAACTCCTGTCCTTTTACCTTTAATGAAATCACCCTGAAATAAATATCCATTGGCCCAAAGGAAAGTGCCTTTACCAGTACGCTCACCTTCATGCCATTCCCCGGAATATGCATTGTCGTTCGTCCAAACAAATTCACCTTTACCATTGCATGAATTATTACTCGAAATCATTCCACTATATGTATCACCATTTGGAGCAAAAGCTATAAATTGATTTGTTTGACTTCTTAAAAACACTTCATTTTTTTCGATTTGGTATTGAAATAACTTTCCGTTCATTAATTCTGGAAAATTTCCTCTCCATTTACCTATAAAAATCGTATCACCGAATGAATTTAAAAGAATTCCGAAACCATTTAATTCACCATTTAAAATTTCTCCACAATATAATCCTCCTAAATCGGTAATGATAAAATTATTATACCCTAAATCTTGATTAATTTTTTCTTCTTCCAGAAGAGATTTCTCTATTTCAAAATAACGATCATTGATTCCTGTATGCTGTTCCATAAATATTTTTTTTTCACCTGATTGTAATGAATTGGTTTTTCTAACATATTTTAAAATCTTGTTCTCAATTTTCGAATTGTAAGGCAATTCAATGGATAATAATTCTGATTTTTCCTTACGCTCATATATCAGTATTGGATGATTGTTTTTTATAACCCAAATAATAGGTATATCATTTGTATCACTAGTAGAAAATAATTCCTGATCATAAATTATCTTGAGAGTTTTATTTGAAATACTATATGCCGTATTATCCATTATTAAATTGTAAATATCCTTTATCGTATTTGTTTTTGATTCAAATCCATATGCGCGGATCTCTTCTTGTAATTTTTGAATCTTTATTAAACCAGTTTTTTTCAATTGTATAAGTTCAATATACTTTTTTTGATTTGCATCAAAGTTCAATCCCGGTTCTTCTTTAAAATATGTATTTGAAACAGTCTTTTTAGACTCCTTCAAATTTAGAAGATATTGATCAACTTCTTTAGAACTTTGAGAATTACTGATTTGAGAAAAACAATGGGTAAATGTAACCGTCATTAAAATAAAAAGAAATGATTTCATAGAGTTAATAAGCATTTTAATGAAACAACTGAAAAGAAAATAATATTTAGAATTTTAAAATTAATACGACTTTTTCACTTATACAAATTTATCAATACAGTTTTAATCTGACCTAAGCAACCAAAAGATTAGCCATAATTCAAAAGATCATTTTGTCTTTATACATAACGTTTAAAAATTACTCGCTCAGATATGAAGCGATATCTTTTAACATTTCTGATGTTGTTGCCTTTGACTTTAATGCTGGATCAACACACATTAATTATCTAATCAATTGGAATGATTTTTTATGCTCTACCTACCCCCCAAACACCGCATTCAAACTATCCATTCCATCGAGGAACGAGTTCGAAATCCACTGATTTGCGCCCACTCTGATCAAAAAGCTACTCCTTTGGAGTGGATTTTTTTGTGAGCACAAATAAGGTCTCGTCCTCAAATTTGTGAAAGCAAAAAAAGACAACATCGCTTTACGATGAAGCTTTTTGATCCATTGCACATTGTTGTAAGGGTTCAGCGCAGCTAACCCTCACAAACAGATTATCGATCACAAAGTCTCTTAAAACTTAAAAATCACAACTTAACAATTTGTTTTTGAATCAAATAATCCAACCCTGAAACTTGAAGAGAATACACACCATGACGCAATTCACTTAAATCAACCTGATTCAAACCTTTTACTAATTTGCTTTGAAGGACAATTTCCCCTAAAAGATTGTATACCTTAAAATCCGAGTTTTCCAAATAACCACATTGTATTGTTACATTGTCAACTACAGGATTGGGATATATTTTAATCGGGGAATCCAAAAAACTTAAGGCGTATTCCTTAACAACGAATTGATTGTAATTTGACACCGATAACTTAATCCAACCCAAGTGATTGATGCCATTAATTCGCTTTCTAAACCCAATGTAATGGTCTCCGGATATCCATGAATCCATGGAATGATAACTGATAAAACTGGGATAATTACCATAAGAGTAATCCACAATATTCTTTACCGCTTGCTGATTGCATTGTTCCATTTTAATGGAATCATTCCACTCAAATGCTTTAACCAACGAAAAATACGCCGGATTATATACAATTTGGCCCGCAACAATGGATCCAATTGTATCAATTACATTCGTATCAATCGCAAAGTAACTGCTGTCAGATGAACTTAATGTTATTTTTTTATCACCTCCATATCCCCCCATGTAACATGAAGTGGTTAGCGTAAAGTCAGTAACATTATTTTGATCAACATCGAATTTATAGGATTTTGTGGCACACCCAAAAGGAGTATAAGAAGAAACTGCAGTGTCTACTACATCATGGACATGCATATAGATTAAAGAAGGGTTAATTACTATTGACTCCGATTGGGAAAAGTCAAAGAATGTAATCCAAAAGAAGATAGGTACTAATACAAGTTTTATGCGATAGGAATTAACCTTCATATTCAAAGAATTGAATTTTAACTTGCTTAGACTGCTCATCTCATTTTAATTTAAAATTAGTTCCTCCCCTCCGACTCCATCTATCGATAATTCTTTGTCGTCTTAGTTTTCTCCTGCTTAAGTTCCTTTTTATGCTTTACCCCTTGATCTGACGAATCCGTATCATAGGCATAAGCGCCCGCGAGTTGACGACTCCGGCAACCAGTTAATATAAGCAGCGAGGATACCAAGAACAACATCATGGGCTTTAATACACGGTGCCGATAGCTCGATGCCTGAACCGTTTGGTACCAAGAGATTATATTATCCTTCCAATTCCCAAAGGGTTTATCTAATTGTTCCGCATAAAAATTACCGCAACGATGTTCAGAATCGTCTTTTGTAATCTCATGTTCAATTTCCTCAGCATTTAAGGTCCTGAAATCCTTGACCGAGATCTTACAGTCGGTACAAAACCTACCCGTAGCATCCGGAGTCATATCACTGAATTTTTTCGAACAGGTAAACGTAAGGTTCGGTTTCGTTTGATTCATAAAAATAAAGATAGCATTTAAATCCAAATTATTCATTGTCGTAACGATTATGATTGTATGAGTTCTTAAAGAAAAAGCATGCTATGAAAAATCAACTATTTACCCTATGCTTCTTATCCCTGGTTTTTTCAGGAAAGTCTCAAACGGTTGAACCCGTTCAACCCAAAGCCAACTCAATCAAAGAACCAGAAATTATTTTTCAGGAAGGCAACTCCTTAGAAAAAGCAGCAGAACAATGGACTCCCGAACAAAAGAAAGAATTTGCGGAGGTGTTTTTCATTGAACGAGGAAAATTTACCATTCCAAAAGAACCCATTGTACTCAAGTCTTTTGATCATCATTAATTCACGAATACTCTCGTTGTTGATTCTCAATCCACCCCATTAAAACCCAATCACGGTCCGACCCTGGTCTCCCCCATTATTTTCATGTTCAAAATTGAAAATATCGCTTAAGGTCATGGGGGCTTCGGTAACATGCGCATGCCCTAATTGAGATAATAATTTATTCGTTTTTTCAATGGCTAAAGGCTCAAAGGAATACCTGAAGGCTAACCTCCCTTTGCGAAGCATGGCTTCATCTATTTTTCCTAATTCGCAATTAAAGGTGCAAATAATTTTAAGTTTCAAGGCATCACCTAACAAGCCATCTCCTAAATTCAACAAGTTGGAAAGACCCGTATCGTTCGTTTGTTGAATGCGGGATCGAAGCAATTCTTCACAATCCTCCAGAATAACTATACTCTCTGGATGCGAACTAATGAATGATATGAACTCAGGGTCCATTAAATGCGAAAATAAACTGTTCGGAATATAAATAAACCGCCGATTCACATGTGAAATTAAATGGCGTATGTAGGAGGTTTTTCCGGTACCCGGATTGCCATGAAATAACACCACCCCATTCGAATTTTTTTCTTCCAGAAACGACGCTAAGGGGGCGTGAATAGTTCCAAGGTCATCGTTATAATGGTCCTCCAAGCTAACCCCTCTTTTCTTGATTTTAAACTCCACCAACTCAAATTCATGAAATGTATTTCGCTTAATCATAAAAAACTCCAGGCGTTCGTTCTCCTTATCAGTAGCGGCAACAACGGCCTGCCACAAGGCTTCGATTTCTGAAGCGCTTACCTTTTCGTTGTGATACATGATAATCATCTGAGACGAAACCTCCATAACCCACCCTTCTTTCAGAACAGCCAACATTTGAATGTGCACAAAATGCGTTACAAAATCAGCATCTGAATCTAATCTCGAATGCTCAATGTATTCAATCGGATGTTCAGGAAAATGTGCGTCAAGCACTGTTTTCAATGCCTTCGTTCCAATGCCAGACTTAAATGCTTTAATGCTTGGTAATTGTCCGTTTAAAAAGGTGAAGTATTTTAATCCAACGGGCGCATGGGGTTCAATGATTCGGTAAAGCTGGTCATGTTTCAT
>CANHSL010000022.1 GCA_947463385.1 Flavobacteriales bacterium | reverse complement strand
GTAGCTGCTTGTTTTTGAGGTGCATTGGCTGTCCCAAAGAAATAAATCGTCAAGAAAATTAACACCGAAGCAGCAACGGCAGAGGCAGTAAATAAATTGAACATCTTTGGACGCATACGCTGCACTGAGGGTTGTGAATACGTTTGATCAAATGTTTGATTTAACGCCTCCAATAAATGCGCGGGAGGATTTACGGGTAAAACCTCCTTGCTTCGCGTTACTAGGACCTTAACCTGCTGAAAACTTACTTCATCGGAACATAAGTCCTCAATTAAAGATTGCTCACTTGGCGTCAAATCGCTGTAATGTGCCTTTAAAAATAAATCGTCTATCTGCTTCATCGTTCTACGAGTTCAAACATTTTTAATTCTGCTGCCAATTTCTTTATGGCATAAAATAAGCGTGACTTTACGGTACCTTCATTGATTCCAACAATCTCTGAAATTTCTTTAATCGAAAGGCCATCCATATGCTTTAAAACAAAAACTTCACGGTGCTTATCATCTAATTTAATTAGTTCCTGATCCAAAGCCTCTTTAAATTCCCAATCATTTACTGTCTGTTCTACATCCTCAGTTCCACTCAAGTGGTAATGATTATCCAATCCATTGCTGGTATTCTTTCTAACTTCATTCCGCTTAAACTCATTCTTGCATAAATTAGAGGCAATGGTATAAACCCATGTTTTAAAACTCCGATTGGTATCAAACAAATGTGGTTGCGTAATGATTTTTGCAAATAAATCTTGTAATAAATCCTGCGCACGAACTTCATTGTACCAAAGTAACTTTAGCATATATCCATAAAGCTTGCCCGAGTAGCGCTGATACAATTCATTAAAGGCAGTCTTCTCCCCTTGACGAATCGCTAACATGAGCTCTTCATCTGAGAAATGAGAAAAACCTGACTTCAATCCGCGCATGTGTATCTTACTTTTTTTGTCTGATTTTTATTTTTCTACTTTCGATTTTGGATCGTTTTTCCTTGCTTTTATCCGAACTTAAGGTCTCTACCGTTAAAATCATTGGCATATAATTTTGCTTGAGTGAAGCAATCGATTCATCCAGTTCAACTCCACAATCCATGTAGGAAAATGATTCCATGAATTTCTCATTCGTTCGGAGAATCTGCTCATTACTGAGGCTGTTTGGGTATAAGAAAACCAATCCATTGGGTGCCAAATCCTCTTCGAATTGAAGCAAGTAATCGCTGGGGATCGTCATCGAAAAGGCAAAACGTTTTGATGGATTCACTCGAATTAAATCGCCGAGATAAGTCACATCTACGATGGATTGGACAGGAATGGTAAACCCTTTTTTCAACAATAAGGCGCGATACTGCGCACTTTGCAATAAATCCAAGGAAATAATATCAATGGAATTTCTACGCAGAGCAACTTGTTCTTGAATGGCGCTGTAGGTATCTAGTGTTCCGTGTGTAATAAGTGTAGTGTTCTCGGGTACCGATTTGATTAGGTCGACGGCATAACAGGTCATTGCATCGGGAATCAATCCCAGCGCTTTTATCTTATTTAAGGTATTGGAAACCATTAGGGTATCGCCGGTAACCAATGAATTAGCTAACAATAAGTTCAAGCCTTCCGGATGATTGGGATTCAAACGCAAAGCCTCTATAAGTTGAGGTGCTCTTTCGGCATTGTAATTCCCTTGGTCGTAATAAAGTATATTGGCTTCAATTTGCTCGGATAGTGTTTGAGCAACCCCTTTTAATTTCGTTACGGATTGCTGTAGTTGCATCTCCTCTGCTTCGGAGGCAGAGCGCGAGGAAGAATTGCTTTTAATCTTTGCTTTACTTGACTTATAAGTATCCGCCTCTTTTTTAAAATAACTTTGTTCCTGTAATGACTTGTCATCATCCGCATCTACAGTTCTCGATTCTTCGTCCTTGCTTGTAATAATCAATTGCGTACTATCCAGTAATTGAGGTGTTTTTTCTTCGGAATTAAAATTAATACCGTTTGAAATACTGTTGGTTTGTGGAGGCTGAGCAAGCGAATGAACAGCAGCAATAACTCCAAAAAATATAAGTAAGTTTCGTTTCATAACAATTCACTCTACATGCGTCAACGGAAAAAGTTCATTTAACGAAGTTAAGTATTTACCTAAGACAAATAATATGTAAGTTTGTGCGTTACGTCACCTGTGAAAAATCTAATATACTTTCTTAGTACCATAGCAATACTCATTGGATTGATTCCCTTGAATAGCTGTAATAAAATGAAAGGTTTTTCAAAGGAAAACTTAACCTTTTCGGTAGACACCATTGTATTTGATACCGTTTTTACGACGGTTGGGTCTACCACAAAACAATTTAAGATTTATAACCCTTCTTCTAAATCAATTCAGATTGATGAAATTGAATTAATGGGTGGTGCTCAATCCCCATTTCGTTTAAACGTTGATGGTGAAAAGGGAACGTTTTTAGAAAACATGGTGATGGAAGGAAAAGATAGTCTTTTTGCTTTTGTAGAAGTTACCCTTGCGGCCAATGCACAAAACCAACCGTTGATTATTGAAGATTCTATTCGCTTTAGAACCAACGGAAAAGATCAATATGTAAAACTCGCTGTTTGGGGACAAGATGCCTATTTTCATTACAAAGACTTGAATGAAGGGATATGGCCCAACGATAAGCCACACGTCATTTATGGATATGCTGCGGTTGATTCTTCCAAATCCTTAACCATTCAAGCGGGTACAAAAATTCACCTGCATAAAAACTCCATTTTGTACGTGTACAAAGGCGCATTGCATGTGCAAGGAATGCAAAACAATGAGGTGGTATTTCAAGGAGACCGCTTAGAGTCGATGTATAGCAATGTGGCCGGTCAGTATTATGGAATCTACTTTCATGAAGCGCTACCCTCCACCATCGATTATGCCATTTTAAAAAATGGTACGGTAGGGGTGCATTTGTATCACGAAGACCCCAATAATACAGGATACACCTTAGAATTAACTAATACCCGGATATTTAATACGTCAAGGTATGGGGTTTTTATTTATGCGGGGGCCAAGGTTAAGGCAGAGAATTGCATTATTTCTCGAAATGAAAGCCATGCTTTATTGGTATTGGAAGGCGGAGATTTTAATTTTAACCATTGTAACTTGGTAGGTTATGGCAATTCGCAAGTATCTGCTGTGGGCATAAGTAACTATTTCTACAATGCCATTACAGGGAATACTACCGTTTCATCAATAAACGAAGGGGTATTGAGTAATTGTGTGATTGCAGGGAATTTAGATTACGAATTAGCCCTCGACACCTTAAATGCCCCAGGGGTGAATCTTAACTTTAATTTCACGCATTGCCTGATTCGCAGTGAAAGCACGTATACCGATCCGTTTTATACAAACATCATTTGGAATGAAAACCCGCTATTTGAGAATACTGCCCAAGGTGATTTCCTATTTCTTCAGGACTCTCCGTTGAACGGTGCAGGGATAAATACAGCGGTATTTACGGACATCTTAGGGAATTCAAGAAATAACGGAAATCCACCGGACATTGGAGCCATCGAATTGCCTTAACTAGGCAAAAAAAAATCCCGCAATGCGGGATTTAAACTATTTCTATTATTTGGGTTCCACTTATGCTGTAGCATTCATGTTATCCAAAACATCCATTACACTTTTAACCGCTTCCGCTGATTCACTTAGTAGTGCTTTCTCTGCGTCGTTCAAGTCTAATTCGATGATTCGTTCGATTCCATTTTTACCCAATACCACAGGTACACCAAGGTAGATATCTTTCAATCCATATTCTCCAGTTAACCAGGCGCAAACTGGGAAGATTCGTTTTTGATCACGAACAATTGCCTCTACCATTTGAGCTGCTGCAGCTCCTGGAGCATACCATGCAGAAGTTCCTAGCAATTTAACGATTTCACCCCCTCCAAATTTCGTACGCTCAATGATTTCATTCAATTTCTCTTCTGAAATTAATTCGGTAACAGGAATACCTGCAACCGTAGTATATCGAGGAAGTGGAACCATCGTATCTCCATGTCCACCCATTAATACGGCTTGAATATCCTTCGGTGAAACATTCAATTCAGTTGCAAGGAAGGCACGGTATCTTGCAGTGTCTAAAACACCCGCCATTCCAAATACTTTCTTTGAATCTGTTTTGGCATTTAGATAAGCACAATACGTCATTACATCCAATGGATTAGAAACTACCACAATGATTGCATTTGGCGAATATTTAATCACATTCTCAGTTACTGTTTTAACAATTCCAGCGTTGGTTGCGATTAGGTCGTCACGAGACATTCCCGGTTTACGCGGTAAGCCCGAAGTGATAACCACTACATCAGAATCCTTGGTCATGGCATAGTCATTCGTAGAACCAATTGTTCTTGAATCATACAAATTAATTGGCGCAGTTTGCCAAATATCGAGTGCTTTACCTTCAGCAAAGCCCTCTTTTATATCCAATAAAATAATTTCATTGGCAATTTCACGTGAAGCTAATACATCTGCACACGTTGCTCCCACATTCCCAGCTCCTACAACAGTAACTTTCATAATTTCTTTAATTAACGGTTTGTAAATTTCCTTTGCGAATTTACGACAACTGCATTAAATTTAGCTTCTCAAAATAAAAAATGTTTGCTAAATATAATAATTGAGGCAACGAGATTAAAAACTAGTACGTTAAGCAATAAAAGCCCTTGGAAACTGTAGAACTTAAAGAACTTGTTGCAGCGTGTGTGCGGAAGGAGCGAAAGGCCCAACATATGTTCTTTAAAACGTACTACGGTAAAATGCTTTCGGTATGTCTACGCTATATTAAAGATCGAGACAGTGCTCAAGAAGTAGTTCAAGATGGTTTTATAAAGGTCTTTGATAAATTGGAATTATTTGACTTTCGGGGCTCAATCGAAGGATGGATGCGGCGAATTTTTTCGAATACTGCAATTGATGCAATTCGAAAAGCAAAACGCAATCCGTTTTTGTCTGACCAAGACAATGACTTTAAGATGCCTGAAGAAAATGCCATGGAGGAGCGAGAAGCCTTAGAAGAATTACAGGTGAAATATGAGGTTGCTAAAGACTGCATCGATCGATTATCTCCTGCATATCGGACCGTATTTAATTTGTATGTGTTCGAGGAATATTCTCACAAAGAAATCGCTGAAATCCTTGGGATTAGTGAAGGAACGTCAAAATCCAACTTAGCAAAGGCTAGAATGAATTTACAAAAAATGCTAGAAACGAAATATAAAAAAATCCAACACTGATGGATAAATTAGATAACCTATTTAAAAAAGCTATTGAATCACACACTGAACCGTATGATCCAAAGGCTTGGGAGGCCCTCGAGAAACGCCTAGATGGCCAACTGCCTCCAAAAACAAATCCGTTCAAAAAGTGGGGTCTTCCAGGTGCCGCTTTGGTGATTGGAATCTCTATTGCTACCTGGTATTTAACGGATTCTTCAACTCCTGTATCTGCTCCTATTTCTCCAAAAACAGCTGCAATTGAGGATCATAAGACCGACGTAAAAACTCATATAAATCCGATAAAAAATACAAAGCAGCAACCTGCGATAACATTTCACGAGGAAACCAATGAACCGATTCCAAGCGAACATGAGTTAAGGATCATAGATACGGTTGAGCCACCAATTGTCAGCGAATCCCCATCCCTCAAGCAGGTGAATAAAGATGATCTTCCATCTAACTCAATTGAACTTGTTGATCATTCTAACCCTAAAGCGCTCAATGAGTATAACCCAATTATACTACCTACCTGTGCTGGAATATCTTCAGATGTGAAAAATACGAATGGATTTGAGGTTACATTAAAGAGTGATCGCATGCTGCTTTCAATTGCTCCTAATTCCTCGGTAAAGCTTGAATTGAGTGCCGGAAACATCGAAATTATAGACCCAAAAACAGGCGTAATACTTCAATCGAATGTGATATCCGGACCGAAGGGAGATCTTGTAATTGATGAGCTGATTTATGAAAATGGCTTGCCTGTTCAAGGAATTCATGTGAAGACAGAAGCCAACGTTCGCTACGTTCGCTACGGAAAACAAATTAAAGAAAATACCGGCAAAGAGCTAAACCTGCATGTGTTTGAAAAAGGAACAACGTTGATTCACATCGATTTAACGGATGACAACGGATGTACAAATGAACTCTCTGGATTGATTAATGTATCAGAAGACTATAATTTATTGGCGGTGAATGCATTTGAACCAACTTCTCAAGATGCACGTAAGAACACCTTTATGCCTTATGCCTTAACGCAGCGAGCCACACCATTCCGAATGATTGTTCTTGATCCGAATGATGGTGGAATTGTTTTTGAAAGTACCGATGCTACATTGCCGTGGGACGGAATAGATCGACGTTTTGGGAAAATGGCGGATTCCAATAAAGCATATGTTTGGAAAGTAACCCTTTCTGAACCTAAAGCTGGAGAAAAATCAGAATACATGGGCACCGTGGTGCGTATGTAATAAATCACGCTAAGAAATGTTAAGTAAGGATTATTCTTAGGGATAATCCTTATTTTTGTTTAGTCGCTTATGGCGATGTTCATTATGCAAGTAATTAAGCGTCTTCCAACTCAATTAGCCAATCAAATTGCCGCCGGCGAAGTGGTTCAACGCCCTTCTTCTGTGGTGAAAGAATTGATGGAAAATGCCATTGATGCGGGCGCAACCGAGATTTCACTGAGCATAAAGGATGGAGGAAGAACCTTAATATCCATACAGGACAACGGCTCGGGCATGAATGCTGAAGATGCCTTGCTATGTTTTGAACGTCATGCCACAAGTAAAATTGTCGCCATTGACGACCTCTTCAAATTAACCACCATGGGGTTCCGTGGGGAAGCACTTGCCTCCATTGGAGCCGTTGCGCATGTGTCCTTAAAAACCAAGCGAGAAGCCGCGCTTACTGGGGTTCATATCAAAATGGAAGGAGGAAACATCGCATTAAACGAGGAGGTGGTTTGTTTAAAAGGTACCTTGATCGAAGTGAAAAACCTGTTTTACAATGTACCCGCTCGACGAAATTTTTTAAAGTCAGACTCGATTGAATTTAATCACATTGAAGATGCCTTTTTATATATAGCCATTGCCCATCCGGAGGTGAGTTTTATCTTGCATCATAACAATCAAGCAATCTATAACCTAAGCTCAGCTAATTTAAAACGCCGTGTCACTGATGTTCTTGGAAAAAATGCGGGCGACCGTGTATTCCCTATAGCGTCAGAAACAGACATCGTGAAACTCACTGGGTTTATAGGTAAACCAGAAACCGCAAAAAAAACACGGGGCAGTCAGTTCTTTTTTGTGAATAAGCGATTTTTTAAAAGTTCGTATTTTAATCACGCGGTATTGAAGGCTTTTGAAGGCTTGATTCCAGAGAAAACACATCCAACGTATTTTATTTTCTTGGAGGTAGACCCTGCCAAAATTGATGTGAACATCCACCCCACAAAAACGGAAATAAAATTTGAAGAGGAGCGCTTCATATATTCTATCCTTCTAAGTACGATACGTCAATCACTCGGTATGTTTAATCTCATGCCGAGTTTAGACTTTGAATTAGAAACTGCATTTGATCTACCGGCTGGATTTAATAAGCAACCCATTGTAGAACCAACTATTCAAGTGGATCCTAATTTCAACCCATTTAATCCGCAAGGTGGTGGTGGAGGGAAATCAAATGGGTTTTCGAAAGGAATTAAGGAACAAGGATTTGGATCATCAACTCCAAGTGAAGCGGATTGGCGCTCGTTTTATACGATTAATGAAACCCCTTTACCTGAACAGCAACAATTACCAGGACTAGCGGATGTACAATCAATGGCAGATCTTTTATTGGTAGGACGCTACATCTTTACACCGGTAAAAACTGGCGTAATGATGATTGATTCCAAACGGGCGATAGAGAGAATCTTATACGATGAGAGTATCGAATCCTTTGTAAAGCACCCGTTGAATCAACAAATGCTGTTGTTTCCTATCGAAAAAACCCTTGAAAAACAAGAGGTGCGGATTGTATCTAATCATTTAAAAACCTTTGAGCAACTTGGGTTTAACATCGCATTGCAAGAAGAGGTAATACACATTTTAGGTGCCCCCGAAATATTACATGAAAATGGGGTCGTACAATGTCTTGAAGAATTAATTGACCGTGTAGCATATAGCGAGCAACACCAAGAAGATGTAGCGCATTCACTTGTACTACAAATGGTTAAACATGCCGCTAGATATCACCGAATAAGCAATAAATCGGAAGCTGAAATGCAGATTCAACGCTTATTTAGTTGTCCTGACCATACCTTGAGTCCTTCCAATGAGCCAATCATTCAAATCTTGGCTTTTGAACAATTAAACCAATTGATAAAATAAGTTCATGTTAAATAACATCCCACAGGTTACTAAGAATTTATTGCTACTGAATGTTTTTGTTTTTATCCTAAGCCTAGTATTAGGCGGTAAGGGCATTGATTTAAACCACCTTTTAAGTACTCATGCCATAGGATCCCCCTTATTTCAACCCTATCAAGTAGTTACGCACATGTTTGCACATGCCGGTTTTTTGCATTTACTGATGAATATGTGGTTGTTTGTCATGCTAGGAGGGTATTTAGAACGACTCTGGGGCCCAAAACGATTCTTTATTTTCTTCCTGCTCAGCGGTTTTGGTGCATTTTTACTTCAAAACGCGATGAGTGCGTACCAGCTTTTTGAATTAAAGGCTAAGATTTCTGCTTCCGGCATTGATATTAGCACCATAAACTATTACATAACTAGCACTTCCAGTATTCAAGAAAGTTTATCAGAAATCAATAATATGGGCAATATTAGTCAGTCCCAAGCAACCTTAATTATTGACTATGTCATGCAATCAAATTCCTCTATGCTAGGGGCTTCAGGGGCTGTTTTTGGCGTTCTTGCCGCGTTTGCGATTTTGTTTCCTAACCAAGAGTTCATGCTGTACTTTGCTATTCCTGTGAAAGCGAAATTTTTAGTCGGTGGATACTTTATTTATGAGGTTTATCTATCTTTCCAAAACAATCCAAATGACCAAGTTGCTCATTTGGCGCATGTAGGTGGAGCCATAGCAGGTGCGCTTATTGTCTTGTATTGGCGGAAACGTGATCGAACTAATTTTTATTGATTTTACATGATGCAGCGCAGTATTCTCGAAGAAATTAAATTCCAGTTGAATAATGGCAAAATGACCGTGCGCTTAATTATTGTAAATGTTATTGTCTTTATTGCAATCTATATTGTTGGATTAATTGAAGGACTCTTTGGAAGTACTAATATAGGATTAAGCCTCTTCACATTTCCTACAAGTGTTTTAGAATTCGTAATGAAACCGTGGACACTTTTCACAAGTATTATTGCTCACTTTTCACTAGGGCATCTTTTCTTCAACATGTTGTTTTTATTCTTTGCGGGTTCAATGTTTGAGCAAGTTTTTGGCGAAAAAAAACTACTCTTCACCTATATTTTTGGTGGAATTATGGGGAACGTATTCGAACTAACGATAACCTTTCTTTTTCCAGATTTCTCCCCTCCACATTATGTAGTTGGTGCAAGCGGAGCAATTATGGCTGTCTTTGCAGCAATTGCCGTGTACAGGCCTCAAACACCAATTTACTTGTTTGGTATAATTGCAATTCCAATTTACGTGCTCGCCTTATTTTTTCTAGCAAAAGATTTAATCGGTCTTGGTGCTTCCGATGAGATTGCACATTTCGCGCATCTAGGTGGTGCATTTTTTGGATTTCTAGCCGTTCAAAACATTCATAGCCAATCAAATATTTTAAATCGAATAACTCGGTTGTTCGAAAGAAAACAAAGGCCTGACCCGCGAAAAAATGCACGCTATAAAACAGATGAAGTTTTTAATTCAGAGAAAAAAGCAAAACAAGAACGTATTGATGAAATACTGGATAAAATTTCTAAATCTGGTTATGAATCATTGAGCAGGGAAGAAAAAGATTATTTATTTAATCAAGGGCAAAAATGAAAGTACTTGATCGAATCATACAACTTTCCCTTTGGACTACGTGCTCTTTGCTTTTAATTTCCTATGCAACCCCATTCTTTCATCCAGAAAGTATTTCGTGGCTTCCTTACTTTGGTTTATTGTACCCCATCTGGGTATTTGCAGCACTTGGAGTTACAATTCTTGCATTCTTTAGAAAAATACCATTTAAATACGTTGGCGCATTTGTTTTATTTATCGGATTCTCATTTCATTTTAGATTAATTGCTCTCAGTTTTTTTAATAATGAAACCTCTGAAAACTCCATAAAATTAATGTCGTACAATGTAAGACTGTTCGGAGTTTATGATGATACCACAACCGAAAGCCGTGACAACATCTTTAACTTAATTCGCTCAGAACAACCGGATGTGGCTTGTTTTCAAGAATATTATCGGCAAGACAAACCCACAACCTTCGAAACGTATGATTCCATTCGAACGATATTAAATTCTATTGATTATCACGAGCGCAGTGCGCATAATGAACGAGGTAACCGAAACTTTGGAATTGCTATCTTCTCAAAATACCCAATGATTGCTCGTGGGGATGTCATGTTTGAAAGTCAAGGCACCATGGATTTCAATTATTGTATTTTCGCTGATGTTGTTTGTAAAAAAGACACCGTCAGAATTTATAACGTACACCTTCAATCCATCAGGCTAAGTGAACCGGGTAATAAGGAATCCTCTGGTACCTTGTCGCTCTTGAAAACAGGAATTAAAAAGATGAATAGTGCCTACGTTAAGCGTGCGGACCAAGCAAGAAAAGTAATAGAACATATGGAATCATCTCCCTACCCAATCGTTGTATGCGGTGATTTTAATGATACTCCGATGTCATATACCTACCATCAGTTTTACAAAAAAATGACCGATGGATTTCGTGAGGCTAGTTTTGGACTAGGGGCCACTTATATCGGTCGAATTCCCGCAGGTCGAATCGATTATGTATTCCATACCGATGAATTATCTTGTTCTAATTTCATTGTGCATAAGGTTAGATTTTCCGACCACCGTCCTTTAACCTGTACCATTAATTTCTCTAAGCCCTGAATGAAACGCATTTTGATTATAGATTGTGGAAGCAGCAAGGTTCCGCAATTAGAAGAAATCATTTACGAGTATTCCGATTATGAAACCCTACCTTTTTTTGAAGTTACGGAGGAAATCATTGGTTCATTTGATGGAATAATTATTTCCGGAGCACCTATTCTAATTACAGAGGAAGACATGGAATCTTATCTAAGTCAAGCCTCATGGATTAAAACTACGGAAAAACCAGTCCTTGGCATTTGCTTCGGTCATCAACTTATTGGTCTAACATATGAGGCTTTTGGTTCACGCATGAAAGAATGTCGTTCCATGAACGAAATTGAACAATTTGTAGATTGCCCGCTGCTCTATCGATTACCCGATGTATTTGATATGCAAGAAGATCACTGCGAAGGGATTTCGATTCCAAAAGAATTTGAATTAGTCGCTAATTCCGATGAATGCGTAAACGAAGTGATGCAGCATGAAACCCGTAAAATATATGGTGTACAATTTCACCCTGAGAGCTCTGGAAACTATGGGCATATTGTATTGGAAAACTTCGTCGAATTGTGTTAATGCCCAGAAACAAGAAGCATTTTTTTAGGGTCCAATACGGTTATTTTACGGGTATTAATCTCAATTAACCCTTCTTCTTTAAAGTCCTTCAATAAACGTATTAAGGTTTCAGTGGCCGTTCCAACAAAATTAGCCATATCTTCTCTTGAGAGATTAATGGGTTCATCTTGATAAACCTCCATTAAAAGCAACAAGCTGATTGCCAAGCGTTGTCGAACGGATTTCTGTGCCATATTGGTTATAAAATCAGCACGATCAGTAAGCTCACGCGAAAGTTCTTTTAAAATCCCATTCCTCAACATAGGGTTAGTATCCAACATGGGAAGAAAATCTTCTTTCCTGATAAAACAAATATTACTCTCCTCTAAGGTCTCAGCAGATACCTTATAAGCTTCTTCAGCGAACATCGCACGAAAGCCAACTAATTCGCCTCCTTTAGCAATTTGAATAATCTGTTCCTTTCCCTCATCTCCACGTTTAAAAATCTTTACCTTTCCCTCATTAATACAAAACACCCCACGCGGATAAGAACCATCCACAAAAAGTAATTGATTTTTCTTGTAGTAATTACATGATTTATGATCTTCTAGGTGATTTATCTCCGCTTCAATTAATCCTCCGAGCAAATTATCTTTTCGATGCAAGCAGGTACTACACGAAACATTCCGGAAGTTATTTTCCAACATATATAGCGCTTATAATGCAAAGATAAGAATATTGAAGAGTTATCGAATTGCACGAAGGTTGATAGGCGATTCGTTACACCCAGCGAAAACTTTTGAAGCACAAAAAAAGGCGGCCTTGGCCGCCTTTTAAAAAGCTATAGAGTACTGTTACAATTTCATGAATTTAACAGACTGGTTTTGTTTTCCAGAAACCAATTTGATGATGTACGTACCTGCAGGTAAATCTTCCGCATCAATAAATACCTCATTTTCACCCGATGGCATGTTTGATTTTTTAATCTGCTTAACCAAACGTCCTGTGATTGAGTATACCGCAACATCTACTGAACCACCTTTGCTCAATTCAAACGAAAGCGTAGTATTTGCATTTGACGGATTCGGATAAGTTAACAACTTAGCCTCCATTGACGGATTATTGTTGGTTCCGTGTTGGCCAATTCCAAGGTAAGCCTCAGTCTTCCAAATTCCTCGTCCAAAAGTACCGATGTAAATTTCTCCAGGTCGGTTATTTCCTTCTTGAAAAGTTCTCCAACTCTGACGTACTTCGTATACTGGAGTACCTTCAAATCCTGCTGAGGCATTATCCCAAGAAGCACCTCCATTTTCCGTAACGAACGCACCTTCGGAGGTACCAACTACAATAATATTCGGATCATCGCGATCAATTATACCATCATAACATCCAGGTTGCGATCCCGGAATAATACTTCCAAGCGCCGTAAATGTTGGGGTGGCAGCAGTAGCATTCAAAGACCTTCTGTTCGTACCACTAAATCCAGCAAACAAAACGATATCATTTTTATCGGACGGATTAACGGCAAGACCTTCATAATTCGAAGTTGAAATTTTCGTTGCCGTGGTATAAGTTGGGGTTGTTGCTTGCGCTCCCGTACCCACAAAGGCTACCTTATCGGAGAAATCTGGATCGCTAGAATAAACACTTCCTAAACCATTGATTCTCCAAACTCCATTACCAGCAACTACGTAGCAATGTTCTAGATCACGCGAAAACTCCACATCAACGGAGCTGTTCGAACCAATTCCTCTAGCAACACAAACCCATTGTACATTCGTTACCGCTAGGCGAAGTGCATTTCGTGTACCCCACAACTCACCTCCATTGGCATTCACATACACTAAAAACCAAGACTGGAATGGGTCAGCTACTTTTAAGGTATCCCATGCTACGTTGTAAATCACCGTATCACTTCCCATTTCAACCAATTCACCCGTTGCTGCATTCTCACCATAGTTTATTCCATTGGCGGTTAAGGCCGGATTATATAATAAGGTGTCATCAAAATACAAGTCGGTCGCAGCAAAGTAGTTAATTGAATCCCCAGAGGATAAACTTGGAATTCGAATCAAATCACCTGCATCATAATTCTTTGTTGCAATGTAATTTACTGAATCCTCAGAATTAGGATCGAAATATTCAGCTAAAAACACTTCTGTGTGGAATGGGTGGAAAGGACTTCCATCTGTTCCCGGTGGATCATATGAACCCGGCAAAAGTGGTTCAAAGGTACTCCATGTATTTCCTTTGTCACCTGATCTAGAAATGTTGTTATAGTAAATAGTAGAAATCATTACCGCAGGGTTGAAGTAAGAAATCTCACACTCGAAACCATCACCTCCGCCAACTTGTCTAAATTCTTGGTAGGTAGACAAGGTATGATTATTATACAAGGTTCCATTATCTTGGGTTCCTCCCATCACAGCACCGTCACGGTCAAACGCAATTCCATAAAACTGTGTTATGTTATAGCCTCTATTCGCTACAAACCATGTGTTCCCATAATCTGTTGTAATACTCACCCCTCCATCATTTCCGGCGTAAAAACGGTTATTACTATCCCATTTCATTTCATGATTGTCGGCATGCACGTAGATAGATGCATTCGGAGAAACTGACCACAAAGAGATTTTTTGGAATCCTCCAGATGGTGGGTTATTAACCGTTTGCTTCCATCTCCAAATATCAATACCACCAATTAAAATTTGCTCAGGGTCGTTAGGAACTACAGTAACAATTGAATTATAGGTTCCTTGATCACGGAAAATATCAAATTCACTTGGCGGACCAGAAGCCCCAACGAATTGTGTCCAAGTTGCCCCATCATCATGAGAAACGTGCATACTTAATAGGTTGGAATTCGTTCTTACCGCATATAGCGAATGATGATTTGAACTATTTTTTATCGCTGAAACGGCAAACTCGATTCGAGGTGCATTTGACGGCACTAAATTGTTTGCCGCGGTTCCTGATTTGTTCGAGAAATTCGCCCCACCGTCCGTAGAAACAAACGTTGTATTAGCACCAAATGCACAAACGATTATTTCTCCGTCTTTCGATATTTCTAAGGCAGTACATGTTCCAGCAGTAACAGGCACTGAAGTCATAGCTGCATCGCCAAGTTTCCATTTTTTCAAGCCTCCTGTTGTTGCCATCCACACATAGTTATCTACATCAGAACTCACCACCTGGGTACAGTTGTTTGTGTTTGGAACATTGTCCCACGTTGCACCGAAATCTGTTGAATACCAAACCCCATTTCCACCCCAAGGCTCTTGATTTGACCCTGTTGCCACATACAACACACCATCAATCGTTTGCGTCATGGATGAAATGAACGGATTGGCTCCAGCATTAAAATATTCATCTACTCGATTCCAAATATTTCCTTTATTTAACGAAACAAATAATCCTCCAGAAACACCACCAGACCAAACACGATTAATGTTTGTTCTATCAATCTGTATTGCTCGGGTTCTTCCCCCAATATTGTCCGGACCCTCTTCGGTAAATGTAATATTCTTAGAACGATCCATTTGAGCTATTCGCTTGCGGATTTCTAATAACTTTGCATCAGAAACTTGTTCTCCGGTTTCAACATCGACATAACGAGCTTTCAACCATGCCAATGCTTCATCAGCACCTTTTGTTTCTTTACCGTTCGAAGCGAACAAGCCCAGGGCATTTTCTTCATATGACCCTAAGTTTGATTTGCGCAATTCGTTTAGGCCTACCCCTGCTATTACAGCCGCAACAATCAGAGAACCAATAAGATATATTTTTTTATTCATGAGAAATAGGTGTTATACTTCTAATTTAGTGTGCCAATATAGTGAAAATTCAGTTCACAATAAACACAAAATTTAATGTTCTGTTCAACTTTTTATAAAATATGTTTTTCTGCGTGATAAGAGGACCGGACAAGTGGGCCACTTTCAACGTGTCGAAACCCCATTTTTAATCCAACTTCACGGTAATAATCGAATTGTTCCGGTGTAATAAATTCAGCTACCGGGAGGTGATTCAACGAAGGTTGCAAATACTGACCTAAGGTCACAATATCCACATTCACTCGACTTAAATCCTCCAGGGTCTCTAACACCTCATCGGTTGATTCTCCTAACCCGAGCATGATTCCGGATTTCGTCTTCATCCCGCCTTTTTTAAGACGAAATAACAGCTCTAACGAACGGTCGTATTTGGCTTGAATCCGAACTTGTTTTGTTAAGCGTCGAACCGTTTCTAAATTGTGCGAAACAACTTCGGGAGCGGCCTCAATAATTTTCTGAAGGTTATCCCAATTTCCAGCAAAATCAGGAATTAAGGTTTCCATGGTAGTTCCCGGAGATTGATGACGAATAGCACGAATCGTTTGCACCCATACGTCAGCCCCTCCATCTTTTAAATCATCTCTGTCCACTGACGTTATTACGGCATGTTTAATCTGCATGGTTTTAACGCTGTGTGCAACTTTTCCAGGCTCAAAGAGATCAACCTCAGCGGGCTTTCCAGTCTGAACGCCACAAAATCCACAAGAACGCGTACACACATTGCCTAAAATCATAAACGTTGCAGTGCCCTCGCCCCAACATTCGCCCATATTCGGACAACTTCCGCTTTCACAGATGGTATGTAACTTGTGTTCATCAACTAATCCGCGAACCTTTTTATAATTTTCACCCGTTGGCAATTTAACTCGAAGCCAGTTTGGTTTTTTTATGCGTGAATTATTCTCCATTTGGGTACAAATTTCGGTAAAATATTCTTAAAACATTGGTGAAGGGATTTTGGTTTAATTATATCCATAAAAACAATACGTACCTTTGAGCCCTATGACATCAATTGTAACCTATCAAGGGTCATTAAGAACTACCTGTGTGCACACGGCTGGGGAGCAAATTATTACCGATGCCCCATTAGACAATCATGGAATGGGTGCGTATTTTTCGCCAACAGATTTAGTAGCCACAGCACTTGCATCGTGCTTTTTAACTATTATAGGAATCTATTGTGAAGAACGAGAAATACCCTTCACTTTTGCCCGAGTTGAGGTAGAAAAAATCATGGCATCAAATCCCCGAAGGATTTCAGATATTCATCTATCCATAGATTTCCGAGGAAATGATTGGGATGAAAAAACATTAACAAAAATTATTGCTGCAGGAAAGGCATGTCCCGTAGCCATAACCCTGAAAGATCAAGTAAACATCGAATACCACTTCAAATGATTAAGAAACCGCATCAAGCATATACTCGCAAAGAAAAATCAGATATCATATACGGAATTCACAGTGTTAAAGAAGCTGTTGAAGCTAAACGTGAAATTAATAAGATTTTAATCCAGAAAGGGATATCAAAAGAAGGGTTTGAAGAGATAAGAACCTTTTTAACAGGGAATGACTACGTAGTACAATACGTTCCAATTCAAAAATTGAGTCAATTAACCTCCGGAAATCATCAAGGAATTGTTGCGTATGTTTCTCCCATTGAATATCAACAGATTGAAGAATTGGCAGAACAATGGCTAGAAGCTGGGGTAAAACCTTTTATCCTAGCATTGGACCGCATCACAGATGTTCGAAATTTCGGTGCGATTGCGCGGACGGCTGAATGTATGGGCATTCATGCCATTTTAATTCCAACAAAGGGTTCGGCCTTAGTAACGGCGGATGCGGTTAAAGCATCGTCGGGGGCTTTAAATCGAATTGCCGTTTGCAAAACCGATCAATTCAAAAACACCTTATTTCATCTCCAGCAATTAGGAATTCGGATTGCCGCAGTTACCGAAAAAACAAAGGTTGCCATTGAAGGTGCAAATCTTCGCGGTTCGATTGTATTGGTCATGGGTTCTGAAGAAGATGGCATCACACAAGATATATTAAATATGGCCGATCTTAGGGTAACAATTCCTATGGAGGGCACCACAAGTTCTTTGAACGTTGGAGTTGCAGCGGGTATCGCAATGTTTGAAAAAACTAGGCAGGAAAAAAACCGATAATCAACGCATTAATCTAGCCGCAAGTTGTGGGATTTCACTCAGGCAGGTGATTTTATGTTCGTATTTCGATTTTTCATTCTTCTTTTCTTGATACCAAATGGCTTGCATTCCTGCCTTTAACGCACCAGCAATGTCTGCCCGATAATCATCACCAATCATTAAACTTGAATAAGCAGTGGTATTTGCTCGAGCCAAGGCATGCTTGAAAATTTGAGGATTAGGTTTGTTTACACCAAGCTCCTCGCTACATAAGATCACATCAAATTGATGGTGGATTCCCGCATGCTTTAACTTTACGTGCTGAACTTCTAAGAACCCATTGGTAATAATGTGAAGGGTGAAGCCCATTTCTTTAAGATCGGCCAAAACCTCTGAAGCGTAAGGAACCAATGAAGTTTGTTTAGGTGATAACTCCACATACCCGTCACCAAATCGCTTGATTAGCACCTCGTCTTCCAATTGAAATTTTTTCAAGGTTGATCGAAAACGCTCGTAACGCAGGGACTCCTTGGTGATTTTGCCATGCGAATAGGCATGCCACAATGCTTTATTTTTGTTGTGATATACTTTATGAAACAGCTCAAACGAGGGGATGTGTCGAATTAATTCACACTCATCGAAAAGTAAACGAAGTGCTTGTTCGGAGTTTTTATCAAAATCCCATAGCGTACGATCTAAATCGAAAAAAATATGCTTACCCGAATAGGCCATACCACAATAAATTCAAAAGCACCGAATTAACACTAATCCATAAGATGATTAATGGAAAGGTATATTTATTTTCGTTGTAAAACTTGGCACAAATAACAGACCCAACAGGTACCGACAAAAATAGAGGAGCCAAATACGTTAATCCTAATATCCCAAAGGTCTTTTTAATTTTTACAACCCATTTATTGGTTCGAGTGAATTTCTTTTTTGGTTTATAGCTGCCCTTTTGAATTTTTGCTTCTTTACGTTTTTGTTGAAACAGGATTACCTTTTCGCTCGCAAAATAAAAAATCACCGCACTGAAATAACCTCCCAGGGCAGAGGCTACCGTCACTTCCCAAATGGGTGCCCCAAGCTTCGCACCTGGAATCCCTGAAAATAAAAATTTAAAGGTTGCGAGTACAAAGGTACTCCAGAGGATGTGCCAATCCATGCTATACTTTTTCTCCGAATGCGAGGTCTCCCGCATCTCCAAGTCCAGGAACGATATATGATTGTGCAGTTAGTTCTTTATCTACAACAGCCACAAATATCTCAGTATTTCCAGGGAAATGCGATTTAACGCGCTCGATGGCTTCTTTTGTTGCAATGGCAGCAGCAATATATATTTTTTTAGGAATCCCCTGTTCTTTGAGGGCGTCAAACACCGTATTCATTGAATTACCAGAAGCCAACATGGGATCTGAAATAATCCAAATCCGATTATCTAGTACCGGCGCAGCGAGGTATTCCACATAAATTTCAAACGCTTCCGGCGTGGTATGTTTACGATACGCTGAAACATAGGCGCTTTCCGCACGATCAAAGTAGCGAAGAAAGCCGCTATGCATGGCTAATCCAGCACGAAGAATTGTAATTAAAACGGGTTGTTCTTCTAACACCTTGCTAGGCGCTATACCCAAGGGTGTTTCCACATCAATCGCTTTGTATTTTAGTTTTTTTGAAATTTCGTATGCCATAATTTCCGCAATACGCTCCAAATTAGCCCTAAAGCGCATGGGGTCTTTTTGAATGTCAACGTCTCGTAATTCCGCTAAATAATTGCCAATGATAGAATCTGAATCTGATAAATTATGGACCATGATTGAATTTTTACGAAGGTATCAAATTAAAAGGCAATGAGCTGTTAAAATTTGCTATCCGAGTTCTTTTTTTAATGTCGCCTCGTCCAGTTGTTTATCCCAACGAGCAACGACTATAGTAGCAACCGCATTACCAATAAAATTAGTCAACGCGCGGCATTCAGACATGAACTTATCAACTCCTAAAATCAAGGCAATTCCTTGAACTGGGAAACCTTTCACAACCGCTAGTGTGGCTGCCAAGGTAATAAATCCTGCACCTGTCACACCGGCCGAACCTTTGGAACTGAGCATGGCAATAAGTAAAATAAGAATTTGTTGGTTGAGCGATAGTGGGAAATTACAAGCTTGCGCAATGAACAAAGCCGCTAAGGTCATGTAAATATTTGTTCCATCTAGGTTGAAGGAATACCCGGTTGGAACGACCAATCCCACCACTTGTTTGGTACAACCCAAACGCTCAAGTTTCCTCATTAAATTAGGCAAGGCCGATTCAGAAGAACTGGTAGCTAAGACCAAGAATAGTTCATCTTTGATATATCTTAACAATTTAAAAATTGAAAATTTATTATACCAGGCAACTAACCCAAGAATGACCACAATAAAAAGAAAAGCGGTAACATAGAATGTAGCTACTAAACCGATTAAGTTCCATAATACGGCTAATCCATATTTACCAACCGTGAATGCCATGGCGCCAAACGCACCAATTGGAGCTAATTTCATGAGAATCTCAACAATTTTAAAAATTGGGTGAGCTAAGCCGTGCAAGAAATCTATTACAGGTTTACTTTTCTCTTGTGTCATGGATAAGCCCACGCCAAACATTATCGCTACAAATAACACTTGAAGAATGCTATCCCCAGTTAGTGAACTGAGCAAGGACGTTGGAATGATTCCAAGGATGAACGAGGTTAAGGAATGTTCTTTTGACGCATCCACATAATCTTTGATTGACTTTGGATCCAGGGAACTCGGGTCGATGTTCATGCCTTGCCCTGGTTGAACCAAATTAGCAATCACCATACCGATGACAAGTGCCAAGGTAGAAAAAGTTAAGAAATAAAGCATGGCCTTACCCGTGACTCGTCCCACCGTACTTAGGTTATTCATGGAGGCAAGCCCTGTAGAAACAGTAATAAAAATCACAGGTGCGATGATCATTTTTACCAAAGCAATAAACCCATCACCTAGAATTTTCAGTCCCTTTGACTGGTCAGGCCAATAATGTCCGAGCACTATACCAATAAGGATTGCAAAAATCACTTGCACATACAACAAGCGATACCAAGGTTTTTTTTCGGCAGGGACCGATTCATTAATTTCCATAGGATTAAATTGAATTAATACAAAGAAACAAATCTTTCCGAGATGGTATTCATATTTTTCTAGATTAGGGTTGGAGAATGCACAATAAAAATATCCTTACCTTGGACACATGGAAAATCAAGCCTTTAATCGGAAATCTTTACTCCTAATCATTGTTGCTTCCCTAGGTTATTTTGTAGACATCTATGATTTGGTACTTTTTGGCGTTGTAAAAGCAGAAAGTTTACTCAGTATTATGCCAAATGCCAGCGATCACATTCGAGCAGCTACCGGAAAAATGCTGTTTAACTATCAGATGATCGGTATGTTCATTGGCGGCTTATTATGGGGGATTTTGGGAGATAAAAAAGGGAGAGTTAAGGTGCTCTTTGGATCAATCCTACTATATTCAATCGCTAATATTGCAAACGCCTTTGTAACGGATGTAAGCAGCTACTCGATCATCCGAATAATCGCTGGAATTGGATTAGCCGGTGAATTAGGTGCTGGAATTACCCTTGTTTCTGAACTAATGCCGAAAGAAAAGCGTGGATATGGTACAATGATTATTGTTTGCTTTGGAGCGCTTGGCGCCGTGTTTGCCACCTTAATTGGAGCCAAAGGAGAAGCGATTGGCGGTATATTAACCATGCTCACTGGTATTAAATTTCTTAACTGGCAAATTGCCTACCTGGTTGGAGGAATGCTGGGTTTATTGTTACTAGTAATTAGAATGGGAAGTTTGGAATCAAACATGTTTCAAGAAATGCATGAAGAAGGAGTGACTCGAGGAAACCTAAAATTAATATTCGGGAATCGAAAAAATCTAATCAAGTACATTCAATGCATTTCAGTTGGTATTCCCATTTGGTTTGTCATTGGGTTGCTCATCATGAATTCTAAGGATGATTTCGGGCCTTTACTTGGCTTGAAAACCATCAATAACGGACTGGCGGTCATGTACGCATACATCGGACTATCCATTGGCGACTTAGTTGCCGGACTTCTCAGTCAGTGGTTAAAGAGTCGGAGAAAAGTAGTGATGATTTTCTTACTTATGACCGTAATGGTTACGAGCAGCTTTTTATTCGGCTCAAAAACCATCAGTGAAGAAACGTATTACTTATATTGTTTTTTACTTGGAGCTTCCACCGGATACTGGGCCATTTTCGTGACGATAGCTGCAGAACAGTTTGGAACCAATATTCGATCTACGGCTGCTAATACGGTCCCTAATTTCGTGCGAGGAAGTGTATTTTTAATTGTTTCACTCTTTGTGGCATTCACGAACTTTTTAAGTATTGGAATGTCCGCATTATTCGTAGGATTATTGAGCGTCGCTAGTGCGTTTTGGGGAATCTATCATTTAAAAGAAACCTTTTCCAAAGATTTGAATTACCACGAAGAGTTTATTTGACAAATTAATCGGCTTCTTGTATCTTTGCAGTCGAAATGCCCACGTGGTGAAATTGGTAGACATGCCATCTTGAGGGGGTGGTGCCAATAGGCGTGCTGGTTCGAATCCAGTCGTGGGCACCCATCAAAAGTCTGTTAACGCAGACTTTTTTTTTGCGGCAACGATGAAAGCTTGCTTTTAAACGTTAGAGCGAAAAAAAAGGATGTGCGACCTAAGGAGTTAGACTTTTGATGGTATAGCGAAAAAACCTTTTTGGTTCATGAAATAATCCAGCTAAGCACCCATCCAAAGTCTGTTAACGCAGACTTATTTTTGTTTTTTTAACCACATGTTCTCAAAAGTAACGCGAGTAAAATAGGTTCGACGGATACACTTTTAGAATCCCCGTCCTTTCTTTACCTTTGTTATATGTTGAAACTGGTCTCACTTGTTCTACTTTGTTGTTTTGCGACGGTTTTCCATGCGCAGCGAATCAAATGGGAGAACTTTAACAATCGAGCCAATTGGCGTGCTAATCGCTTAGAAATTCAAGCGGGTTTCTGTGCCACACAATTTACTGGGGATTTAGGCGGAGGTACAGGTCAAGGTATTGATTATTCGATGAAAGACATGGATAATGAGGCGCTTGGAAAGGGTGCTCAAGTCGCATTTAAATTCCGCTTCAATCGGTATCTTGCAACAAAATCAGAGTTCAGTTATTTTCAGGTCAAAGGAAGTGATGCATTTTCAGAAAATGCTAAACGAAGGGCTAGGAACCTAAGTTTTGAAAGTTATAATTTCGAATTCAGTCAACGCCTTGAGTTTATATTTCTAGCACAGGAATTCAATGGTAAATTCTACAACCTTACGTCGAGGGCAAGACACAAAGGTTCGAATTTTCAGCTTTACACCTTTAGTGGAATTGGGTTTGCCACGTTCAACCCCAAGGCCAATTATAACGGGACCCTCATTGAACTTCGTCCCTTAAAAACAGAGGGACAGGCCACTCCCTACGGAAAGGCGACCGTAATTATGCCCCTTGGTTTCGGTATGCGACTGGGCTTAACCAAACAAATTCGCATTGGCTTTGAAGCCACTTGTTTTAAAACCTTTACGGACTATATGGATGATGTATCTACGTTTTATCCGGAAACCGGAACCTTAACAGATCCAGCGGCAGTTTACTTATCGAATCCAAGTCTTGAACCTGAACTATTCCTACCAGGTAGTCGCAGGGGAGATTTAAACCAAAAAGATACCTATTACAGGCTAAGTGCTTCTTTAATTTTCAACTTAAAGAACCGATAAAAGGCTCAAATCCTTCCTGTAATTTAATTCGAAGAATTTCTTTTTCCTTGTCAGAGATAAATGCCGCTTGAAGTGCTTGCTCGTTCACATATAACATGTCATTAATATCCCAACCTTTGGTTTCTTTAAGCCATTGATATTCATCGGCTAAGGTCACGTTAGAAATTGCTCTACCGTCGGTATTAATCCCAAAAGAAATGCGATTAAGCAATAAATTATTTACTGGGTATGTTGATTCTTGTGGGTAAACTCGGGTAATATGGTTACTTGTTGGACAAATTTCTAAATGGATATTATCTTCTTTCAGCTTTTCAAGCAAGGCGGTATCTTCCACACTTCGTATTCCATGTCCGATGCGTTTTGCACGCAACAAGGATAAGGTTTCAATCACGGATTCCGCACCTCTTGCTTCTCCTGCATGGGCTGTACATGAGATGCCGTGGGCATTAACTTTCTTAAAAGCCGCTTGATGGTTTTCTAATCCGAATCCTGCCTCATCTGCCGCCAAGTCTAATCCAACAACGCCATTCGCTGCATAGGTAATGACCAAATCTGCCGTGAGGTCACTTTGCTCTTTGGTAAAATGCCTTAAGGTACAAAGGATTAGATTGACTTTAACCGGTCCAGCATAGGAATGCACTGCCTCTAGGGTAGCCTCGACAACTTCCTCCGGCGTCAAGCCCTTCGTTAAATGTTGTAAGGGTGCAAACCTCAATTCTGCATAAATCACGTGATCAGCTTCTAATTGACGGATAACGTCTAAGGTTGCATCAACCAGTTGTTCTTTGGTTTGCATCAATAAAATGGCGGCCTGTGCGCATGCTAGATAATCATTAAGGGAACAACAATTAACCGGTGTATTATAAACTGTTTGATATTCTTCTTTACTGATTCCGGGGACATACTTCGATACAAACTGAAAACTCAAGGAGCAATCAATGTGTAGATGCAATTCTATTTTTGGAAAGGTATAAGACATAAAAAATCCCGCTCTCGCGGGATACCATTTAATTATTTCAATTGTTCGTTGGAAAACTGATACACGGGCAGTTGTACGCCATCAAATTCAATAACTTCCACACCACAACCAATCAATAAACGACCAAGCATTAATCGATTCATTTCAACATTTTCTTTCATTGTAAAGGTACCAACATAGGTTGCCGCATCGAACGATGTGGTAAAGTATTCGGTAAAGTTCTCACCTGTTGTTAAAATGGTTTCAGGCAATACGTCAGCGCCAAAACGAAACGTTATAATTCCAGTAGATTTCTGAGTAGCATATTCTGCCTTAGAAGCAGCTACAGCATATACTTGAGCATCTAGGCTCATCCACGTCATCAAAGAGAAAACAGAAAGTAAGATTAATTTTTTCATGCGCTTAATTATTGTTCGAATTTATAAATTTTTGTTCACACAACGATTTTTTTATCAAAAGGGTTGCCATTTCGATGTTTTATAGCCACAAAAGTAAGCAATTACATATTTTTTCAACAGGATACATCAAAATTCATGTGGCCTTCGTTTTTGGCGCCATCAACCTATAACTTACTACATCTATGCTTAAACGCGTTGCCTACACCTTCGGTGCATTCTTTACTATGTCTTTATTTTTCGCTCAACAGAATTCTTGTCCAAATGTCGATCTATCTCAAGGAAACTTCACAAACTGGGATGGATATACTGGCAGCTATTATTCCCCAGGAACAACGTTCGGCATCGTTAACGGCCGACATACCATAATTTCACAACAAGGAACCGATCCGAACACCTGCAATCAGTTACCCTTAATCCCTTCAGGGCACACCAAATCAATCAAATTAGGTAATCCGGGAACCGGAGCCCAAGCAGAACAATTGATTTATTCCATTCAAGTTACACCGCAAAGTAGCTTATTCATTTATAAATATGCCGTGGTCCTTGAAAATCCTGGGCATATCCCAGCCCAACAACCAAAATTTGAAACTAAAATTCTAAATGCCTTGGGCATGCCGATTGGAGGGGGGTGCGGTACTTATACCGTGTACGGTGGGCAACCCGGGCAGAATTTCCAACAATGCGGCAGTAGAACTTGGCTACCTTGGACAACCGTTGGGCTCGATTTAACTCCCTACATGGGACAAACCATCCAAATAGAATTCACCACATGGGATTGTGCCCAAGGAGCACACTTCGGCTATGCCTATTTAGCCGCTGAATGCTTACCATTATCCATTGATGTCAATTATTGCGGAGGAAATCAACCGCTGATTCTAACCGCACCAACTGGCTTCCAATCCTATGTATGGCATCCAGGAAATTTAAACGGACAACAAGTTACCATCAACAACCCGATTCAAAATCAAACCTACACGTGTACCATGACTACGTATTCAAACCAAGGAACCTGTGCTGTGGAATTAAGTGTTCAGGCAAGTCCAACTCATGTTAATTCTAACTTTGTATTTACGGCAGGTTGTGAAAATGAACCTATAACATTTCAGGCCACATCAAGCCTTACGACAAACACGCCTAATGTGAGCTTATCGTATCAATGGAATTTTGGAAATGCAAATCCTGCTGCGTCTACCGGAAACACTCCGAATACCTATTTTAATAATCCGGGAAATCAACTCGTAGAATTAATTACAAGCAGCTCGAACGGGTGCAGTGATACCATACAACAGCAAGTCAATATCCTCCCAACGCCACATCTTACACCAAGCATTGATGCTACGTGCATTCAGCAACAAACAAGTTTCACTTTAGTAGGAAATCCTAATTTGCCACAAGTTACCTGGGATTTTGGAGATAATTCATCACTTGCCTCAGGTATTCCTGTTACACATAATTATTCAATCCCCGGGAGCTATTCTATTGAAGTTATCGGAATGGGCTTGAATGGATGTCAAGACACGGTTTTGATGCCATTGACGATACAGCCCCTTCCCTATTTATATGCCGGAAATGACACCGCAATCTGTCCAGGGCTTGGTCTTGTTTTAAACGCCCAAGGCGCACTCAATGTAACTTGGGAACATGGTTTTACCCAGGGTCAACTTTACACTCCAAGCCAACACGAATACCTCAGTGTTATTGGAATAGATAGCTTACACTGCATTGTAAGTGATAGTTTTCTGGTTCAAATTCACCTCATCGATTCGGTACAAGCCATGCCTCCAGGTTTTCTCTGCGCTGGCGACAGTGTCCAACTCACGGCCGCTGCATTTGCTGGAATCTGGTGGGAGCATGGATACCTTAACCAAGAATGGATCACTGAGCCTGTTGGAATTCATCAGTTTGTAGTTCATGGCGTAGATGCTAACGGATGTGCATCCACTGACACTACCAAAATTGAAATATATCCGTTACCCAACGTAGTTGCTGGCAATGATACCACGGTTTGTTCAGGCTCTACCCTACTCTTGCAAGCCAGCGGGGCTGTACAATTCCAGTGGTCGAACCAAGCTATAAATGGAAGCACCATCTCCATTCATACGAACCAAGATTTAAGCGTATTAGGAATCAGTGAACATGGATGCCAAGCGATCGACAGCATACACATTGGAATTGATTCTATTCCAAGCTTAGCGTTTACTATAGCGCCACATACTGGATGTATTCCAGTTGAAATTAATTTACAAAACCAATCCACAGGAAATTCTTTTACCCAAGTTCAATGGTTGAGCAGTAATGGTAACATTGCATTTGGCGATTCAGCACAACTCTTGTTTACTGAAGTTGGGTGTTTCGATCTAACGCAAACAGTCACCACCGCACTTGGTTGCAGCTATTCAACAACGCAATCAAATGTAATCTGCACAAACCCCTTACCTACCGCGCAGTTTTCTCTTCCTCAAACGCCCTTTTCTACCATGAATTACGGTGGAAACTTTACGAACTTAAGTTCCGGTGCAGGAGGATATCTATGGGATTTCGGGGATGGAAGTGAATCAAGCAATGAAGAACAACCTTATCATAATTTTCCAGACCAAGAGGCTGCATCCTATCAAGTCATGTTAATCGCATACAATGAGTTTGGGTGCTCTGATACCAGTTTTCAAACGGTACAAATTACGGAAGAGCTGGCGTTCTATGTGCCAAATTCCTTTACTCCAGATGGTAATCAATTTAATAATATATGGCAACCTGTTTTTACGGAAGGACTTGATCCGCAAGCGTATCATGCAATTATTTATAACCGTTGGGGTGAAATCGTTTGGGAAAGCTATGATGTGGCTGTGGGATGGGATGGCACTTACGGATTAAACGGGATTGCCGTCCAAGATGAGGTCTATATTTACAACATCACCTTTGGATATAAGGCTTCAGCAAAAAAAGAACGAATTACAGGCCACATTGTGTTGATTAAATAAGAAATTAACCTATTTTCGATTAAAAAAAAGCCATGGAATTTCTTAAGAAAAACTTTTCGATTCTTTTAATCAGTATTTCGGTAATCATTACTGGGTTAATTCTTGGTCGATCATATTTAGCGAAAGGTAAAGCAGATCCCAAAATTAATGTGGTTGGTATGGGCGAAGAATCGTTTGATTCCGATTTAATCGTTTGGAATGCCTCGTTTAGCCGAAACGATTATGACCTAAAATCCGCATATACTTCACTGAACCAAGATTTAAGAGAACTTAAGAGTTACTTAAAAAAGAAAGGGGTTGACTCGAAAGATATCATCATAGAAGCAGCCAATATTGAGAAGCAATACAGTTATGATTATGACGAGGAGGGTAATTTGATTTCAACAAGCTTTGACGGATACAGCATTACTCAAAACGTTAAAGTTCAATCAAAAAATGTGAATTTAGTGGAGAAAGTTTCTCGAGAAGTATCTGAGCTTATCAATACAGGAATCGAACTCAATTCTCAATCTCCGGAATATTATTACACTAAAATGGCTGATTTAAAGCTTAAAATGATTGAAAAAGCAACAAGCGATGCACGGATGCGTGCTGAAAAAATTGCCGAAAATGGCGGAGGTAGTTTGGGTAGCATGAAAAATGCAGACATGGGAGTTTTTCAAATTACCGCTGAAAACAGTTCTGAAGATTATGCTTGGGGCGGTAGTTTTAACACCTCATCGCGCAGAAAAACTGCACACATTACCATTCGTTTGGAATACGAGGTGAATTAATCTACTTCAAAAAATCGTAGGTCTTGAATTTGAAAAT
>CANHSL010000021.1 GCA_947463385.1 Flavobacteriales bacterium | reverse complement strand
TTCACCCTGAAACAAATTCCAAATTTCTTAATTTATTCCGTTGGCTTTTTTAGTTCGATCTTCGCACGTGTTACCGGTAAAGCCCCGAAATTAGGGTATCACATGGCTAAACAAGCAACGATGGAACAGTGCTATTCACCCCAAAAAGCACGGGATGAATTAAACATGCCGGCGACTCCAGTTGAAGAGGCGATTAGCGACTGTATCGCATGGTGGAAACAAAACAACTATTTATCCTAATCATGCAAACATTTAACCTGAATTTATCATTTTCTTACGAAGAAGTAGTTGCTTCTACAGTGATCTTAATTACAACCATTGCGTTTATTTGGTATTGGTTTTTAGCACAATCAGAAGCTATTAAAAACCGATTTTATCGTGCAGATGAGTTTGATGTGGCTTCACGAAAACATATATTTTTCACCAAATACATGGGCTTTTTGATCTTGGGTGTTTTTCCTTTGGTCCTGGTTATGGGTTTATTTGGAACCACCTTGGCTGATGTTGGTTTAACGTGGTATGCTAAGACAACATGGTTTAGCTTTTTTTGGATTGCAGTGCTCTCTATTGCCGTAATTCCTCTAGCATACCGGTCAGCGAAGAAACCTGAAAATCTTATTAATTATCCGCAAATCCGAGCAAAACGTTGGACAAACAAAACCTTTTCAATTAATCTCATTGGATGGTCAATTTACTTGTTTGGGTATGAGCTCTTATTCAGGGGCGTCTTGTTATTTCTTCTAGTTGATACTCTTGGGGTGGTGGTTGCCATAGCCATTAATGTATTGGTTTATGCCATTTCTCATGTCCCAAAAGGCTTATCTGAAACCCTGGGTGCAATTCCCTTAGGCTTAGTGCTTTGTATTTTAACCCTGAAATCAGGAACTATTTGGATTGCCTTCTTTGTACACATAGCACTCTCATTTACTAACAGCTTAACTGCGTTAGCGCATCATCCAGAGATAACGTACATTCATTGGCCTAAAAAGTCTTCAAAAACGAATGGTTAATTTCTATTTACTTCGTGGACTTTCAAGAGAATCGGCTCATTGGGGAACGTTTCCACAGGAATTATTAGATAAATTCCCACAATCGAAGGTTATAGAAATGGATTTACCGGGAGTGGGAATGTTAAACCAAGTAAATTCTCCAACGAACATTGATCCCATTATTGATATTTTAAGAACAACCTATTATTCAAAGGAGGGCACCAATATTTTTATCGCTTCTTCGCTTGCTGCGTTAGTTGCAATAACTTGGGTACAACAGGGGAAAAATGAATTCCAAGGCCTTGTTTTGTTATCTCCAAGCCTAAAGGGAATTTGCAAATTTACAGAGCGCTTTAAACCTCGCTCTTGGTATGATTGTGGGGTAATTATGCTGCACCCCTCAGTGCGAGTCAGGGAAAAAAAACTCTTGAAAATTAATTTAAACGCCAACGGCTCACGGAATGAAATACTAAACACGTGGATTAGAATTCATAAAACACGACCTTATAAAGCGAGGAATGTGTTTCGGCAATTGCTTGCTGGTACAAGATTTAATCTACTTGACGAACCCATTCGTATCCCAATTTTAATTTCTGGAAGTAAGAAAGATAAGTTGGTTGCTTCTTCGTGCTTTATTAAACTTAAATTAAAATTAGGCGCAGATATTGCCTTGCACGATTATGCTGGTCATGCATTGACCTTAGATGCATCCGCATGGCTAACAGATAAGATACATGCTTGGCAACAAACGAACGGATTATCATGAAAGTATTTATAACAGGCGCAACCAGTACCATTGGAAACCATTTGGTTTCCCTATTATTAAAGGAAGGCATAACCTTGCATTTGCTGGTCAGAGACCCGAATCGAACAAGGTATTTTACACACCCCAATATTCATATTTTTCAAGGCGACATCGATTCTGTAGATGCACTTACCCGTGCAATGTCGGGCTGCACCCATGTATTTCATTTAGCTGCATTAACCCGTGTTTGGGAAAAAAATCCATCGCGCTATTATGAAGTGAATGTGGGCGGCACTTTAAACGTGCTGAAGGTTGCAAAAGCCTTGGGGATAGCGCGCGTTGTTATAACAAGTTCTGCAGGAGGTTATGGTCCGTCAATTAAGGCGGTTGTTACGGAGGAAAAAGTACGTGAAATCGGATTTTTTAATGATTATGAATGTTCTAAAGTACTTTGTGAACTTAAAGCAAAGGAATTTTCAATTGCTGAGCACTTAGATGTAGTTATTGTTTCACCCACGCGCGTTTATGGACCTACCTTAGATGCCGAGGTTTCTAGCATTACCTTGTTGTTTGATCAATACGTCAACCATTCTTGGCGCTTGATCCCAGGGGATGGACAGGAAGTAGGCAACTATGCGTATATAGAAGATGTTGCCCAAGGACATCTGCTGGCAATGCGTCACGGAAAAAGCGGAGAATCATATATTCTAGGGGGGCACAACATGACATACAATACATTTTTCAGGGTTTTGGCTGAACAGTCAAACATTCAGCGCAAAATGATTCACGCCCCGTTTTTTCTGCAAAATGCGTACGCTACGTTTGAACTTTTTAAAGCGCGGTATTTTAGCGGAGATCCAAAAATCACTCCCCAGTGGTTGGCAAAGGGCAAGTATCATTGGGAGGTAGATTGCACCAAAGCAATTAATGCGCTTGGCTATCAAGTTACTCCTCTGGAAAAGGCATTTAGCAATACCATCACCTTTTTAAAACAAAAAGGAAATGAAACAAACCATTAAAGTTCTCGGGGGGCCACTTTTTGTGGTATTAACTTGGAGTATGTTAACTGTTATTTCCTACTTTTTATCGGAGGCGTGCAGGTTGACCACAAACTTTTTTTTATTATTTATTTTAACCTTCTTATTGTATTTTGGAACTATGGCATATGGTTTTTTTTATTTTCACGCATTTCCGTCCCATCGCATCTTCCCACGCTATTACCATAAAAAAAAATTTGAAAGCCTTGGATTTTATAACGCACTAGGTGTTGAGTTTTTTAGAAAACGCTTAATTAATTCTCCATTCAAGAAATTAAATCAACGGGTTTATCTGAAGGGAAGAAAAGCATACGTTGAGGTTTTTTATGAAGAAACAAAACGTTCTGAAACGTCTCATTTGATTGGTTTATTGATCGGCTTGTTTTTCCATCTGATGTTTATGGCTAACAATGCCTTTGTTGCTTTATCCTGTTCTGTTTTCTTCAACCTCGTAATGAACCTTTATCCGATTTTGCTTCAACGATACAATCGAATTAAAATAAGACCTTGAGGTATGCGGTAATTAACTTGAATTAGGAACTTATTTTTCTTACCTTCGAATTCTAAATTAACGCACCATGAATCAGCAAATAGAAGCCGCATTAAACGATCAGATCAGTAAAGAAGCGTCGTCTTCACAATATTATTTAGCAATGGCTTCTTGGGCAGAAACTAAGGGGCTTTCTGGAACTGCTTTTTTTATGTATGCCCATTCCGATGAGGAACGCTTTCATATGCTGAAATTAGTCAAATTCGTAAACGAGCGAGGCGGTCGAGCAATCGTGCCTTCCATCACCCAACCCCCGTCGGATTTTGATACCGTTCAACGAATGTTTGAGTTGTTATTGGCACATGAACTGACGGTGACGAAATCCATTAATGAGGTGGTGGACATTTGCCTTAAAGAAAAGGATTATACTACCCACAATTTCATGCAATGGTATGTTTCTGAACAAATGGAAGAGGAAGCGTTGGCGAGATCAATTTTAGATAAGTTAAACTTAATCGGAAACGAGAAGGGTGGGATGTATTTATTCGATCGAGAAATGCTAGAAATTGCCAATGCAAGTGCCAATGCCCAAAAGAACAACGGGTAAGAAAACCTTTTTCGTTTTTCTATCTTTTTTAGCAAGTTTCCAACTATATTGGACTCAATCCCGCTTATCCTTTGAGCATTATCGCATCACGGATGGCTTGTCTCAATCCAATGTTACGTGTGTTGTAGAGGATGCACAAAATCAATTGTGGTTCGGAACCCAAGAGGGCTTGAATCGCTTTGACGGAACTACTTTCGAGTCTTTTAACAGAGAAAATGCCCCGGCAATTAAAAACGCATATATTTTCGATGCCACTAAAGATGCTAATAATGACTTGTGGTTTGGAACGCGCAAAGGCCTATTAAAGTATGCGTTTAAAAAAGGGGTTTTTACTTCATATGCTTTTCCAAATAAAAGCACAAAAGCGCTAAAAAATGTGGCAGTTTTAGGCCCTACATCCCTGCTTGTTTTGACCACTAAACAGGTGCTTTATCGCTTTGATAAAAAGCAACATCGATATACTCGGATAAAAATAAATACACCGGTTAAATCCATTTTAAAAGGAAATAATACGTGTTACATACTTGGTAAAAACAATGTAATATACAGGATAAATCAGCAAGGGCGTCTTTATCCATGGGTGAATTCACCGACGCCAATTCAGAATATTCAATACTGTAATAATCGGGTATTTGTTTTTACAACTAAGGGGCTGTTTTCGGTCAATATCACCCAAAGTAAAGCCAAGTTAACGCGCTTGTTTCTCTCTGATGTTGGGCTGAACATTACCAATGTAAGCTCCATGGTTTATGCGGATGGAATGTACTATATTGCCACCAATCAGCAAGGGTTATATTCACTTGATGAACAGGGCAAACAGCTTAATTATACAGCGAATCTATTCCAAGCGAATCGATTAAATACAAACAACCTGAATTGTCTTTTTTTATCAAAAGACAAGGTCCTTTGGGTGGGCTCTGATCGGGGTGTTTCATGCACCATGCTTTCGGGCTCCGGATTTAACACCCTCAAACCGTCTGCTGATTTGTCAAAGGGCCTTCCTTGTGAGAATGTTTGGAGTTTTTCCACCCATGAACAGTCGCTATTAATTGGAACCGATCTCGGAATCACAAGGTATAATCCAAGCACAGAAGTCACAGCACATTATTTCAGAACTGAAAAAGTAAAAACGGATGCCTCTGTCATGGATATTGAAGCCATATCCTCCGATGAATATTTATTAGCGTGTTACGATGGTATTTATACGTTTAATCCCAACCGAGCCAATCCATACCGCTCAATTCCAATATTAGATGGGCACATTGCTGTAAAACATGCACATTTCTTTAAAATACATGCCCATACTAAAAACACATATTTAATTGGAACCTCATCTGGTCTGTTGTATTTGGATATAGAAAAGGGAACCTTTGCTGAAATACATCCCGCGTTGCAAGATCAAGTGCGCGAAATAAGCAAAGACACCCAAGGTAACACCTGGGTTTTATATGAAAACTCGGGATTATATCAACTCTTAGCGAAGGAGCATTTTTTTCGCCTTAAACCATACAAGTACAATGCAAAGTTATTATCGTTAATCACGGATCCGCTAACGGCATTTACGGAATTAAAAAAAGGAGTATTCTTGCTAGGTACCATGGGAGCAGGGCTTGTACAAATTAGTCAATCTACGGGATTAATCAAATCAATCTCGAAATTGGAAGGCCTACCAAATAATACGATTAATAGCTTAATCAGGGATCAAAATGGTAATGTGTGGGGAAGTACCAACCGGGGCTTGATTTGTATAAATTCAAGCGGTGCCTTAAACCCAAAAATTGAGCGACGAGGTATTGAGCCCAATGAGTATAATATGAATGCTTCATATATAGATGCTTCAGGAAAGCTATACTTTGGCGGAATATTCGGGCTGGTTTATTTTAATCCCACCTCGGTGATTAACCCTTCGGTTAACTTGTATCCTAAAATTACGAGGGTTTCATTTCATAAAAAAATCAGGCGTTTTCCATCGGGTTTTGTCAATGAAGCCCAGTTGAAAAAATTGGCATATGCCATTCAACTTCCGTACAATGCCCGAGATTTTGAAATTAAATTTCAGTCCAGTCAATTGTATGGAGCTAAACATGTGACTTATAAGTATGTGATTATTGGGGAGGAAACCGATACTATTTTAATTGGAAACACAAATAAACTTTCTTTCAATTCATTGGCCGGAGGTACGTATTATTTACGGCTTTATTCTCGCTATGAAAATGGTCCCTGGACAGATACGCCAGCCTTGTTAACGGTGACAATAAATCCACCGTTTTGGGCAACAATTCCTTTTTGGCTATGTATCGCTGCTTTTCTTTTAATGGGTGTCTATATCTACCTCAAATACCAAGTGAATCGCGAGCGAGGCCAACGCATTAAATTGGAGGATTTGGTAACAAAAAGAACGCATAAAATCCAAGAACAAAAAGAACAAATCGAACGAAAAAATGAATTAATTAGCCTTGAAAAAGAAAAGGTTCTAGCGCAGCAAAAACAGCTTTTTATTGAAAAGGAACGCGCAGAAAAATGGTTAAACAATGCCTTACCTTCTCAAGCCGTAAAAGAACTTAAGGTGCAAGGAAAGGTTCCTGCGAAGGCCTATGAGTTCGCGACCATACTATTTACCGATGTGGTAGGTTTTTCTAAGATTTCTGAGCGCATAACTCCCACACGCTTAGTGAATAAACTGGACGTCCTGTTTAGGAAATTTGATCAAATCATTAAAGATAATAACCTAGAAAAAATCAAAACAATCGGAGATGCTTACATGGCGGTTGGTGGCTTGCCGGATGAAAACTCTACCCATGCAATTGACGCGTGTATTGCAGGGCTACAAATCCAACGTTACATGGAGGCGAAAAAATTTGAAGCGATAGCTAACCACAAAGATTACTGGGAAATTCGCTTAGGAATAAATACAGGTCCCGTTACCGCAGGTATTATTGGATCATTAAAGATGGCTTACGACGTTTGGGGATCAGCGGTAAATCAGGCACAACGCATGGAAATGTTAGGACAAGTGGGATCCGTTACGATTTCTGAAGAGACCTTTAAACTTGTTGAGCCTTATTTTGAATGTGTTCATCGGGGTAAAGCACAGATGAAATCTAAAGTTATTTTAGATATGTATGAAGTCCTTCGAATCAAGCCGGAATTATCCCTAAACGGTGAAGGAATTAAGCCAAATGATTTATTCTATGAGATCGTAGGATTACATCACTACAGTTCTATTAAGTATTACACCGCAGAGAATGAATTAATTCAGTTATTAGCTCAAGAATTACCTCAGGATTTAAGTTATCATTCCTTAGCCCACACCAAGGATGTGGTCAAGGCCGTTGAGCGCATTGCACTGCTTGAAGGGGTGCGCGATGAGGGGCTGTTTTTATTGAAATCCGCGGCCTTATTCCACGATGCAGGGTTTGTAAAACAATACGAGCATAATGAGCCAATTGGGGCGACCATGGCAGAAGCAATGCTTCCTAAATATGGGTATAATGAACAACACATTAAAACCATTAAGGAACTTATATACGTTACCCAAATCCCTCATAAACCAGTTAACAAGCTCCAAGAAATTATGTGCGACGCGGACTTAGATTATCTGGGAACGGATACTTTTGAAGAAACTGCCAATAAATTAAAAATCGAATTAATGGCAAAAGGTAAAATCCATTCTGAAAGAGAATGGGATCAAATGCAAATTACCTTCTTAAAACAACACAAGTATTTTACACAAACGGCAATACTGACACGAGAGAAAAAGAAAAAAGAACATTTAAAAGTAATTATACAACGGCTTGAAGCCAACGTCTACGATTAAAGATCTCTTAAGTTCTTGCTAGGCTTTTTATCAGTTTTCTTTGAAGTTGCTATGCCAATGGAATAAGACAAACTGTACATCAACCGTTTTCTAGGAAGGCCATTGATCCATTGATCTAAATATACCCCGACGCCAATGCGTTGATTGTGCTTCAATTCAATATCGGCACCACCGTAATAACGAATTCGATTGAATTGGTTTCCTTTCGCACTATTTTCGGGATTGTAAAAGAACTCAGTACTTAGTTCTGGCGTTATAGGAAGGCCTTTTATATTATACTGCACGCTAGGTTTTATCCGCCATGCTTGGTCAAATTCAGAATCATATGCTGCACTGATCCGCTCAAAACTATATTGATAGCGAACCCTAAGTCCAGCCTCTAAGCGCTTTTTTGCATAGGTAAATTGTAGATTGCCATTGATTCGTTGGCTTGTGGAATAACTTCCGTCTAAAGCTTTCGAACGTACTACTCGGTAATCAATAGAGGGCCTAAACCATGAACTTACTTTGTAGCGAAAACTTACCTGTGGGAATAGGGTACCCAGCCCATCATACCCGTAGCGTTGCGTTAAATCTAAGGAAGCGCCTAATTTTTTAGTCAGGTTGTATTTTACCCCAGTTTCAACCCAAACTTGCTGTTCAAAGAATTGCGCCATGGGTTTTGTCAATAATAGGCAAAACAAAAAACCAAGAATATCTTTCACTTATTGCTCTTTATTTAAGATGATTTCACCAAGGTCAACGACTTGATTTTTTTCCGTTATTTCTACCTCAAATAATTTTTCTTGTTGCAATGCAGAACACGGATAACAATTTTCATACATGAAAACTACATACTTACCCGGACGTAAATAATTAAATTCAAAACTTCCGTCATAACTGGTGCTGATGTCGTCGTTATAGAAGGTTTGCTCATTCCCATAAATAATATAAACATTTTCGTCTCCTAGGGCAGCTAAGCCTGTTAACATGGTGAGCTGCATATCTGAATAAAACCTCCCCGTTAATTTACCTTTAATACTGGCTTTCCCGCCGATACCAGGCGCTTTTGAACACCCAAGAAATGAAATAACTAATGTGCTTAAAACAGCGAGAAACAATAATCTATACATAACATTAATTTAATATTTGTGTCTTCACAAAGATATTGTTTTTTACTCCTTAACGCATCTTATTCTTTATTTTGACGTAACTTGCGCATTAATAATACATTATGATGAGAGCTTATTTCCTTGTTTTGCTTTTATTGTCAATGGTTCTTCCTGTTTCATCTCAGGTAATAATCAATGAGTATTCATGCTCTAATATTAGTGGTATAAATGATGCCTATGGTGAAAAAGAGGATTGGATTGAATTGCTTAATACCACAGGAAGCGCCATTAATTTAACGGGATGGTTTCTCTCAGATAAACCTACAAACCTGACGAAGTGGCCAATTCCAAGTGGAACAATTGCAGCCAATGGATATAAAATGGTGTTCTGTACAAAAAGAAATACGGTTAATGGCAATGAATACCATCCAAATTTTAATCTGTCCCAAACTGAAGGAGATTGGATTATTTTAACCAATCCTTCGTTTGTTGTCGTTGATTCCTTTAAAATTAAACACCTCACCAAATCTGATCATTCCATCGGTAGAACAAGCAATGGCGCAGCAACCTTTTCGCTGTTCACTACGCCAACCCCTAATGCAGCCAACACCAACCCAATCCCGTTTTACACACCTAAACCAGTATTCAGTTTGGCACCCGGTTTTTATCCAGCGAGTCAAACCGTTAGCATTACGTGCGCCGATCCAAGTGCAAGCATCCGTTACACCTTAGATGGTACGGACCCAACCGCTGCCTCACCCCTATATGCTGCACCAATTACTATAACAACAACCAAAGTACTTCGAGCCACAGCTTTTAGTACAAATCTTCCGTCATTTACAGAAACAAACACCTACTTTATTAATGTTACACATACGGTCCCCGTTGTTTCTGTTTGTAGTCAAGGAGTTCAACAAATGCTCCAAACGGGAAGTCAAAATCCGCCAAATCGTATAGGTTCGTTTGAGCTTTTTGAAGATAACGGGGCTTTTATCGATGAAGGACAAGGAGATTTCAATAAGCACGGAAACGATTCATGGGCCTATAACCAACGCGGATTCGATTATATCTGTCGAGATCAATACGGCTATAATGGCGACCTAAATCATCAGATTTTCCCAGAAAAATCCCGGGATAAGTTTCAACGAGTCATGTTGAAGCCGGGTGCAAGTGATAATTATCCCTTTGAAAATGGTGCACACATTCGTGATGCGTTCATTCACACCTTATCCATTCGCGCTGACATGAAATTAGATGAACGCACATGGCGTCCGGCTGTCGTTTATTTGAATGGGAATTATTGGGGTGTATATGAAATTCGCGAAAAAGTAGATGACCACGATTATACAGAGTATTATTACGACCAGAATAAATATAATTTGTATTTCTTGAAAACATGGGGAGGCACCTGGCAAGAATATGGTTCTCCGAATGCTCAACCAAGTTGGAATTCACTCACCTCCTTTATTTTAAATAATAACATGGGTAACCCAGCCAATTTCAATTATGTTGATTCCTTACTGAATTGGAAATCCCTTGCAGATTATTTTATGATAAATTCCTATACGGTGAACCAAGATTGGTTGAATTGGAATACTTCGTGGTGGCGTGGACTTGACACTTCTGCAGATAAAAGAAAATGGCGCTATGCCCTATGGGATATGGATGCCACCTTTGGGCATTACATCAACTATACCGGGATTCCAGATGCAAGTGCAAACGCAGACCCGTGTAATGCAGAAAATTTACCGAATCCAGGCGGACAAGGACACACAGATATTTTGGATAAATTGATTAATGAAAACCCTGTGGTTGAACAATATTATATCACACGATATGCGGATTTGATTAATACTTCCTTCAGTTGCGCAAGCATGATCACCTTGTTGGATAGTATGGTCAATGAAATTGACCCTGAAATGACAGCACAATGTGCAAAGTGGGGAGGGACATATATTGGGTGGCAAAGCAGGGTAACTCAATTAAGAAATTTTATTAATCAGCGCTGCGTTGCGCTCGAGCAAGGGCTTATCGATTGTTATCAGTTAAGCGGACCTTATCCCGTAACCTTTGATGTTTCCCCGGCAGGAGCAGGGACACTTCAAGTGAATTCTATCAATCCTCCACAGTATCCATGGTCGACCTCATATTTTGGAGGAATACAAACTAATTTAGAAGCCAATGCCAATGCTGGTTGGGTATTTAGTCATTGGACTCATACATCCGGAGCCATGGGACTTGCTACGAGTGTTCCTAATAATTTTATAAATCTTACTGGCCCAAACACCATCGTTGCCGTGTTTGTGCCCGATGTTCCAGATATTGATGGGGATGGTTGTTTAAACGTAGATGAGCTGCTTGCGGGAACAGATCCTTCGGTTGCTGATACGGATGGCGACGGCGAAAACGATTGCATTGAAATCGGAAACCCAGCCTCACCAACTGACACCGACGGCGATGGTATTATTGATGCCTTGGAATCCTCTAGTCAGGACGCTGATGGTGATGGGGTAATGAACGAAGCGGATCCAGATAATAATAATCCGTGCATCCCAAATCCGAATGCAGGTCCGTGTGACCAAGACAATGATGGACTAACGAATACAGAAGAAACAAGCGCTGGAACAAGTCCTACCAATCCGGATACGGATGGCGATGGCTTAACCGATGGAGCCGAAGTTTCCGGAGGTTCAGATCCATTGAATCCATGTGATCCCGATGACACCTTACCCGGATGTCAAATTGATACCGATGGAGACGGATTAACGGATGCGCAAGAGGTGGTTTTAGGAACAAACCCTGCGAATCCTGATACGGATGGAGACGGATATACGGATGGACAAGAAGTTAGTATGGCAAGTAATCCGTTGGATCCTTGCGATCCGGATGACAGTTCGCCTGATTGTTCGGTGGGTATACATTTCCCGACGGCATTTTCTCCTGATGGAATTGGAGATAATTTAAATGAACAGTATTCAATAATCGTAGGTAAAGACATCAAAGAATTCGTGTTTTATGTCTATGACCGATGGGGTAATGTGATGTTCGAATCCTCAAGTAAAACATTGAAATGGGATGGTACTTATAAGGGCCTACCATGTAATACGGGAGTTTATGCATATATGGCTGATGTGCTTTTTGTTACTGGGGAGAAAAAAGTGTTTTCCGGAAACATCACGTTAATTCGTTAAGATGCACAAGCTTAGTAGGTTCATCGTAATTATTGCGCTCTTTGCCCAAAAGGTAACGGCGCAAGATTATCATTTCACCCAGTACGATCGCGCGATGCTCTTGTTGAATCCTTCGGCAGCCGGTAACTTTGATGGCTTCGAGCGATTTTCAATGCAAAATCGAAATCAATGGGTTGGGGCAGGAACACGGTTTATGACTTCTTTAGCCACGGCTGAATTTACATTCGGAAAAAACAACGTTGACAATAAATCCTACGCTGGAATGGGACTCCATTTTAACCGTGATGTTGGAGGTGATTCTCGCTTTGGAAGCAATGCCATTGGCGCATCCCTGAGTGGTCATTTAGTAACATCGAAACGGTCAAAGTTTTCAGCGGGTATTCAAACATCGGTAAGCAATCGAAGTGGAGACCTTTCGAACTTGTTGTTTTATTCCCAATGGAATGGAAGTACCTTCGATCCGAATATCCCCACGAATGAACCTAATCAAATCGCTAGATTTAGCTACATTGATGCAGGGGCAGGGGTGTCTTATACCTTTTCAACCAAAGGCAACCGAGTGGCACAGATGCAACAGCGTTATGTAAATGTTGGGGTATTTGCACAACATGTATCTCGACCGAAATTAAGATATAATGAAATTACCTATGATCGGCTTCAGGTTAAAGTTGGTGGGCATTTGGAAACTGAATTCAATATTGGCTATGGGTTGGCGCTCGAGTTTAAAACCATCCAAATGTTGCAAGGAAAACATTATGTTGGCCGCTACGGAATGCTCTTCAAAGCATTTTTAAAACAGAGTGCTTCGATTACACGGTTTAAAAACGACACGTTTTTCAGTGCCGGATTATATATGAGTTCCACAGGCACCCTCTCCCCGGTATTTATTGTTGATTTAGGAGGGTTCCAATTGGGAATGAACTACGACCTTGAATTGGCAAAGATTAGCAGGGCGTATCGCAGTTCAATTGAATTTTCATTATCCTATTCGTTTACTAAGTCTTCGTTATTTAAGCGATCAAAGATACGCTAACCAATACCGTTTTCCGAAAGAAAATCAAACCAACGCGTTGCTTGTGCGTCATTAAGTACACGTGGCATTTTGTTTTGTGCGCCTAACTTTTCAAGAGACTTCATATATGCATAAATGGTTCCCTTGGGTATGCATGTAAGGATGGGGTCCTTCAGGTTATATTTCCTTGCAGAATAATAATCATCATTGAGTAGTGATAATTCCCGATCAATCTTCTTTATTAATTCCCCACGATCCTCGTTGTCATCAACCAATTCTACAAACCAATGATGAAGCTGTTGTTCTTTGTCAACGAAAATGGTAAATTCAGGTTCAATTAAGCGATTCGGTGTATTTAATCGCGTCAATGCTTGATTTATATTATCTAAGGAAAGGTGTTCACCACATAAGCTAAGGAATTGTTTGATTCGGCCGGAAATAATAAGACGGTGTTCCCGGACATCAATAAACCGCACTAAATCTCCGATTAAATAGCGCCAAAGGCCTGCATTTGTTGTTATCACTAAGGCATAATCCACGCCTTCCTTTACCTCGCTTACGGTAAGCGCTTTATAGTTCGATATTAACTCCCCTTCTTCATTAAAAAATCTTGAATCGAAGGGAATAAATTCAAAAAAGATTCCATTGTTCAGCAACAGCTTCATCCCCTTTTCGTTGGGGGATGTTTGGAATGCAAAATACCCTTCACTGGCTAAATAGGTATCAAGTAAGTACACCTCCTTGCTACATATTTTTTCTAGACGACCCACATAGGGATCCATGTAAACACCCCCGTGCACATATACCCTAAAGTTTGGCCAAATGTCATGAATGGTTTCTAGCTTATAGCGTTCAATAATACGTTCCATGAGCATGATACACCAACTCGGAATACCAGCAACAATGCCAATATTCCATTGCGGCGCCTTTTCTACCATGGCATTGAGCTTATCGTTCCAGTCAGGAATTGCGGAGATTGAATTGCTTGGTTTGGTTATCGGTTTTACAAAAATGGACGTGTGTTTTTTTAATATCCCGCTGAGGTCACCTTCGTAGCGATTCCCAATTTTCTTTAACTTACTCGAACCTCCTACTGCAAGTCCAGAGGCACTGAAAAATTCCTCATTCAAATCCAGCGCATGTAAAATGGCGTATTGACGAATACTGCTCCGTTGAAAAGACCGAATCATTTCTATCGAAACTGGAATGCGTTTGCTCGGGCTACCCGTGGTCCCTGAGGATAAGGCAAAGTATTTAATTTTTCCAGGCCAAGTGCAATCACTTTTTCCAGATATGGTATGCTGTAACCACCTCGTATGAAACTCTTCGTAGTCCATAATTGGAATGTGAGATTGAAACTTACTCACAGCGTCCTTACTTTTTAATAAGGTTTTGAAATCATGAAAGAACCCGAATTCTGTATGTTGAGCCTTGCTAAGCAACTCGGTTAGGGTGTTTAGCTGATGCTGGTAACTGAGTTGTTTGCGATTAATTCGCTTGAATCCAATTTCCGTAGTCTTCTTTATTAAACGTCCAATGATTTTCATATGGCTTATGCGTTTGAGTTAATCATGACCAATATCATATAAATAACCTGGCTCAAAGTTATTAATTCTTGTTACTTTCAATTAACTTTGTTCTAAATTATACTGCTATGAAACATAAGTCATTTATTGTACCTCATGATTTTACTCAAGTTGCTACTGTTGCACTCAATCATGCCATTGAAACTTCGAAACGAATTAACACAACGATTCATATTCTTCACGTCGTAGAAAAACAAGAAGACATAGCTTCAGCAACGGATAAAATTGATGAAATAATAGCGGCCCATACGGTAGAGGGAATTACCTTGACAAATAATGTTAGAATTGGTAATATTTTTACTAGTATCGCTGAATTCTCTGCAGAACATCAAGCAGAAATGATTTTTATGGGAACTCACGGTGCACACGGCTGGCAACACGTTGTGGGTAGCAACGCCTTACGCGTGGTTACGAGTTCTCCAACACCGTTTATCATTGTACAAGAAAAAGCACCTAAATTAGGCGGATACAAGAATATTGTAGTTCCGTTGGATTTACACAAAGAAACCAAACAAAAATTAGCGATTGTTGCAAAATTAGCTAGATATTTTTCTTCCAAGGTGCATATTGTTACCCCGGAGGAAACGGATTCCTATTTAAAATATCAAGTAGAAACAAACATACTTTTTGCGGAATCTTATTTTAAAGAACTTGGAATAGAAATGGATTCTTCAGTATTACCAGGGAAAGATTTTGATCATGAAGTAATTCGTTACTCGGTAAGTATTGATGCTGATTTAATTTCAATTATGAATTTAAATCGTCAAGGGATACTTGGTGTGTTCACTACGAGCTATGAGCAAGCTATTATTACCAATGACGCATTAATTCCAACGCTCATTTTGAATCCAGTTGAAACAACTGAAATCTATGGCGCTTGGTTTGATTAATTGGGATGTCAAAATTAATTACCTTAAACGAGTTTATCCTGCTTAATCAGCAGGATTTTCCTTTTGCAACAGGCGAGTTATCCTCCATCCTTAACGACATAGCCCTGGCGTCAAAACTTATTAGCCGCGACGTCCGAATGGCGGGCTTGGCAGATCACATTCTTGGGGCCCAAGGAAACATAAACGTGCAGGGAGAAGCGCAGCAAAAATTAGATGTTGTTGCTGATGATGCCTTTATTAAAGCCTTTTCGGCAAGTGGCGTGATTTGCGGCATTGCGTCCGAAGAAAATGATGATTTTGTTGCCTTCGATTCTGAAGCGGCAAAACAAGGTAAGTATGTTGTGCTGTTTGACCCACTCGACGGTTCAAGTAATATTGATGTCAACGTATCCATTGGAACCATTTTTTCTATCTACAGAAGAGTTTCCGAAGTAGGAGGTCCAGCAACCCTTGATGACATGCTTCAACCGGGTACCGAACAAGTAGCCGCAGGGTATGTGCTTTATGGTTCCTCTACCATGTTGGTTTATACCACCGGAAAAGGAGTTCATGGATTTACGCTCGACCCTTCGATTGGCGAATATTGTCTTTCACATCCTTCCATGCACATGCCAGAAAATGGTCGTTTATATGCAATGAATGAAGGAAACATCAATGAATGCGACCCCGGTTTGGTCGAGTATATTCAGTATTGTCAAAGCAGAGAAAACCAAACAGGAATGCCCTATTCAGGAAGATATATTGGTTCCTTAGTGGCAGACTTTCATAGAAATCTAATTAAAGGTGGGATTTACATCTATCCAGCGGTTGAGGCGTCCCCTGAAGGCAGGTTGCGTTTATTATATGAATGTAATCCACTAGCCTTTCTTGCCGAACAAGCTGGAGGCTTAGCAAGCACCGGAAAAACGCGAATTATGGACATTGTTCCAACAACACTACATCAGCGTGTGCCGTACTTCGTTGGTTCCAAACTTATGGTGGAAAAAGCCATGTCTTTTTTGAAATAATTCGTTTTCTTTTTCTTTTGATTGCCTACCTTTGAGCCCCGCATGGAAAACCGCTCGGCGCTTTCGATTGTTCAGCAATCTCCGGAAATTTCAGCAACGCTAAACTTATTGCGTAGTGGGGAAAAAGCGCTCCAATGGGAAGGTTTAGTTGGCTCATCCTTGGCGTTTTACGCAGCAGCAATAGCAGATGTTAAAGGCGGAAAACACTTATTTGTCCTTGAAGATAAAGAAGCCGCAGCCTATTTCTTAAATGACTTACAAGGAATTTGTGGTAGCAATGAAAAAGCATTGTTCTTCCCTGCATCCATGAAAAACCCCTATCAGTTAGAGGATACAGATAATGCGAATGTAGTGTACCGCGCTGAAGTATTAGAGCGCATGAACTCAGATAAAAAAGTGCTCATCGTTACCTATCCGGAAGCCTTATTCGAGAAAGTGCCGACCCAACGAAAACTGGTGAATCACACCATGAAAATTGAGGTTGGAAAGGAATACACAGTTGACTTTTTAAATGAATTACTCTTAGAATATGGGTTCGATCGCGTAGACTTTGTTTACCATCCCGGACAATTTGCCATTCGTGGAGGAATTTTAGATGTGTTTTCATTTTCTGCCGACCATCCATTTAGAATAGAGTTCTTTGGCGATGAGGTTGAAACGATCAGAGGATTTGACCCAACCACCCAACTTTCGCAAGCAAACTATAAGTTTTTCAATGTCATTCCAAATGTTCAATCAACGTATTTATTAGCGGAAGTTTCTGATTTGTTCTCCTACCTTGGAAGTGATGCGATGTGCTGGGTTCACAATGTTGAAGTCTTTGAAGATGCGATATCCAACATGTTCGATAAGGCAAAGACAATGTTCACAAAATCAAGCAGCACAATCCCCTTAACACCTCCGGAGGATTTGTTTTTGGATAGCGTTCAATTACATGATTCATTAGCTAAAATACCCACCATTCATTGGGGTAAAGCAATAAATAATAACATCAAAGCCAGTGTCATTTTTAAATCGATTGCACAGCCTGCATTCAATAAAAACTTCGACCTGCTAAGGAAAGACCTAACGCAATATGCAACGGAGGGATATAGCCTACATTTTTTTTCTAACCAGCCCCGTCAACTCGAACGCTTAGAACAAATTTTTGAAGATACAGGCGATGGAATCCCGATCATTCGAAACCATTTTGCCTTGCATGAAGGGTTTATTCTTCCTGCGCAAAAACTACTTTGTTATACTGACCATCAAGTGTTTGAACGATACCACCGCTTTCAATTGAAAGAAGGATTTCGTCAAGCCAGCCAAGCGCTTACCCTAAAGGAATTATATAACCTTCAAAAAGGAGATTATGTTACCCACATCGATCACGGGGTTGGGATGTTCTCCGGCCTTGAAACCATTGATGTGAATGGTAAGCCTCAAGAAGCTGTTCGTTTAGTTTATAAAGACGGCGATGTACTGTATGTTGGAATTCACTCGCTGCATCGCATATCAAAGTTTACCGGTAAAGAAGGGGCTATTCCAAAAGTTAATAAACTAGGAACGCAAGCTTGGGCAACCTTAAAGAATAAGACCAAGAAGAAGATAAAGGAGTTGGCCTATGACTTAATTCAGTTATACGCGACCCGAAAGGCTCAACCTGGGTTTTCATTCTCACCAGATTCCTACTTGCAAAATGAATTGGAAGCCTCGTTCATGTATGAGGACACCCAAGATCAATTTAAGGCAACTCAAGACGTAAAAAAAGACATGGAATCCGCCTTGCCAATGGATCGCTTGGTGTGTGGTGATGTAGGCTTCGGTAAAACAGAGGTCGCGGTGCGAGCCGCGTTCAAAGCAGTGTGTGATGGTAAACAGGTCGCGGTATTAGTACCAACGACCATTCTCTCTATGCAACATTTCCGAACCTTTAAAGAACGCTTGAAGGATTTTCCGTGCACGGTGGATTATATCAATCGCTTTAAGTCGGCAAAGGACACAAGCGACACCCTTCAGCGCTTAAAAGAAGGAAAAATTGATATACTCATTGGAACCCATGCCATTGTTGCAGGTAAGGTGAAATTCAAGGACCTCGGACTCATGATCATCGACGAGGAACAAAAATTTGGAGTTGCGGTTAAAGATAAATTAAAAACGATTCGGGCCACCGTAGATACCTTAACCTTAACGGCTACACCCATCCCAAGAACGCTGCAGTTTTCGTTGATGGGCGCACGTGATTTAAGCATCATTAACACGCCGCCTCCGAACCGCCAACCGGTCCTCACAGAGATTATTTCCTTCGACGAAGAAATTATCCGAGATGCTATTTCTTACGAAGTAAGTAGGGGAGGGCAAGTATTTTTCGTGAATAATCGGGTGTCTAACTTGATGGAGATTTCGGGCTTATTACAACGCTTATGCCCTGGTTTACGGGTGGGTATAGGTCACGGCCAGATGGATGGAGAAAAGTTAGAAAAAGTCATGATGGACTTTATGGAAGGTAATTATGACGTGCTCTTGGCGACCACTATTATTGAGTCAGGAATTGACATTTCTAATGCAAATACCATCATCATTAATGAAGCGCATCAATTTGGCTTAAGTGATTTACATCAATTGCGCGGTCGGGTTGGGCGAAGTAATAAAAAAGGGTTCTGTTATCTGATTGCACCACGTTTTAGTGTATTAAATTCAGAAGCAAGAAAACGCTTGGAAGCTTTGGTGCAGTTTTCGGATTTAGGCAGCGGGTTTAATATTGCCATGAAGGATTTAGATATTCGAGGTGCTGGGAATATGCTTGGTGGTGAACAGAGCGGCTTTATCTCTGAAATAGGCTTTGAAATGTATCAGAAAATACTCAATGAAGCACTTCAAGAACTGCGAGAAACAGAATTTAAAACACTGTTCGATGAACGCACCACCGATAATTTTAGTGGCTTTGTAAACGAGTGTGTGTTTGAATCAGATTTTGAAGTCCGTCTGCCAGATACCTATGTAAATAATGTCGCGGAACGCTTGAGTTTGTATCAGGCCCTAGATAATTTAAAAACCGAAGCTGACCTAGAGAATTTCAGGAAGGAGCTTATTGATCGTTTTGGTCCGATTCCAAGAGCAGGAAAAGAACTGTTGTTTTCATTTCAATTGCGATGGTTGGCGCAAGAATTGGGCATGGAGCGTTTAGTGGTGAAATCTGGAAAACTCGTGGCGTCTTTTATTTCTAATCCGCAATCCCCATTTTACGAAACCGAGGCCTTTACGCTGTTACTGCATCGAATCAATGCCATGGGCAATGGGTATCGACTCGTTCAAAAAGACGATAAACTTCGCTTGGTGATTGAGCCCATTCTTCACATTAAGGATGCCTATGAAAAACTTCAGGCCTTGAAGGGGGAGAGTTAACGGGATTCGTCTGTGATCTTTAATTAAATTTACAATAGAAAAACGAAGAGCTAATGCAAACATTTCAAAATTACATATTAGGACAATGGGTAAGTGGCGAGGGCGTGGAAACCGAGCAATTCCATGCCATAACGGGCGCAAAGATCGGTGAAGTTTCAAGTGCTGGAATTGATTTTTCTGAGGTATTAAACTACGGAAGAACAGTAGGAGGACATCCCCTTCGAAAAATGACCTTTCAAGAACGTGGCCGGATGCTAAAAGCACTTGCGCTCTATTTAATGGAACGCAAAGAAAAATACTATGAGTTTAGCGCCCTTACTGGCGCCACGCGCATTGATTCTTGGATAGATATTGAGGGAGGAATTGGTAATTTGTTTGCCAACGCGTCATTAAGAAGACAATTCCCGGATTTACCTTACTATGTAGATGGGGTAGCCGCACCCTTATCTAAAAACGGGACCTTTATTGGGCATCACATTATGTTACCGAAGCAAGGGGTAGCGGTACACATTAACGCGTTTAATTTTCCAATTTGGGGAATGCTTGAGAAAATCGCTGTTAACCTGATGGCGGGTGTACCAGCCGTAGTTAAGCCTTCCGAATACACGAGTTTTTTAACGGAAGTAGTAGTGCGTGACATCATTGCTTCTAACATCTTACCCGAAGGATCCCTTCAATTAATTGTTGGCTTAGGTCGGGGTATTATTGATTATGTGCAAACGGAAGATACCGTAACGTTTACGGGTTCTGCAAAAACAGGAAAAATACTGAAAGGCCTTCCGCAAATTGCCGATCGGAGTGTTTCTTTTAATTTAGAAGCAGATTCCCTTAATGCCTGTATCCTGGGTGAAAAAGCAGTTCCTGGAACAGCAGAATTTGAGTTGTTCATTAAAGAAGTGAGCAAGGAAATTACCGTGAAAGCAGGTCAAAAGTGTACGGCAGTTCGAAGAATTTTTGTGCCCGATGCATTAATTGATGAGGTTCAATCCGCGCTTATCAAGCGATTGGCCAGTACCAAAGTAGGAGATCCTTCCCTGGAAGGGGTCCGCATGGGGGCCTTAGCTACACAATTACAAGTGGAACGAGTTCGTGAAAACGCAACCCTTTTGGCGAAATCACAAGAAATGGTGTTTGGTTCCTTAGATGAGTTTCAGGTGCACGGTGCTGACGCAAAACACGGTGCGTTTTTCTCTCCGATTTTATTTAGAAATAACAATCCATTTCAACAAACGGATGTGCATGACATCGAGTGTTTTGGACCCGTTTCCACCTTAATGCCCTATAAGTCCTTGGAGGATGCCATTTCCTTAGCACGTATGGGTAAAGGCTCTTTGGTTTCTTCCATCGTTACACCAGACGATCAAGAAGCTATGGACTATGTACTTGGCGCAGGAAGCATGCATGGACGAGTATTAGTGCTCAATGAGCGCTGTGCAAAGGAAAGTACCGGACATGGTTCTCCAATGCCTTTGCTTACCCACGGTGGACCAGGACGTGCCGGTGGTGGTGAAGAAATGGGTGGTAAACGCGGGGTGTTACACTATCTTCAACGTACAGCAATACAGGGACATCCCTCAACCATTACAAAAATCACCCAGCAATTTCAGGTGGGAGCCGACATGCCGGAAGCTAATCCACATGTGTTTAGAAAGCACTTTGAAGAATTAGTGATTGGCGAAACGGTATTTACGCATAAACACACCGTAACCGATGCGGATATCGTGAATTTCGCTAATGTTTCTGGGGATAATTTTTATGCGCACATGGATGCTACTTCCCTGGAAGGAACCATCTTTGAACGTCGTGTAGCGCATGGATATTTTGTGCTTTCCAAAGCTGCAGGATTATTTGTCGATCCGAAAAAGGGGCCTGTCTTGTTGAATTATGGGTTGGATGAGGCACGATTTACGAAGCCTGTTTATCCTGGGGCAACTTTGGGTGTACGATTTACGGTAAAAGAGAAAATAGATCAGGAGAAACGATCCGAAGAGGATATAGCCAAAGGAATTGTAAAGTTCCTAGTGGATGTGTATGATGAGACGGGAGAAACCGTTGCTCTAGCCACGATTCTAACGATGGTGAGGAAACTAGATCAGTCGAACTGATTCCATAATTCCCAACTTTTCAACGCTTGCGCTTTAAGCATCGGAAGTCCATTGAGGGTTGCTGCGCCGCGTGATTTTGCTTCCTTCAATAGAAGCGTTTCTTCTGGGTTGTAAATTAAATCTACTACTAAATGACTAGATCCAATGCCTTGCAAGCTGGGTAAAGGACAAGCATCCATCGCGGGAAACATCCCCACGGGAGTACAGTTAACAATCAGTTTACAGGCGCTCAGCATGGCTTCATTGACTTGCTCGTATGAAAATTGTTGACCTTCAGGTTCGTTTCGGCTAAGAAAATTCACTTGAATTCCTAAGTTTCTTAACACATAAGCCACCGCTTTGGAACTTCCGCCTGTTCCGAGAATTAGTGCGCGTTCATGTTCAAAGGTTAAAAAAGGTTTGATGGATTGTTGGAATCCGAAGGCATCGGTGTTAAATCCAATGGATTTCCCCTCGCTGAACACGATGGCGTTTACGGCCCCAATCGCCTTTGCTTCTGGACTCAATTCATCCAGAAAGGGAATGATTTCTTCTTTATAAGGAATGGTAACGTTTAATCCATAGTAGGCACCATCAAGTATGGGTTTAACGCGTTCAATGCTATCAAGTTCAATCAACTTATATTGGGCTTCGATTCCGTGTTCCTCAAAAAAAGAGTTGAAAAACCCAGGAGAAAAACTGTGTCCTAGTGATTTACCAATTAAGCCATATGTTTTCATGGTACGAAGAATTCAGGTCGGTATTCGAAGTGCATGGTGTCGTAATGTTTCCATCGCCCCCCCCAGATAAACCCATGTTTTTCAAAAATCTCTACAATTCCCATCGGTATGCGGTTTTTATAACCGAGCGCAGCGTCTTCTTTCTTGCATCCGCAATCCCACTGCCAGTAATTGGAATATGCCGTGTTTATATCTATAGTAATTCCAAACGAATGTGCACTTAAACGCGTGGTCCCGCTAATAACCCGCCAATTAAACGTACCACCGATGTTGGTTAGGTATTTTTTCCATTCCGGATGTTGATCGAGTTCATTGGAAACCTTAATTAAGGCGAGGTTAGCCCCATTGACGTTTGAGAATTGAATTTTTTGATTCACTAGGGTGGGACACCACGTCACGGTGGTTAAATTTGCCTGCACCTCCGCTGCCGATTTCCCGTAGATTTCTTTAAAAAAAGCATCATTTCGTATTCTTCCCGCATCCGTATTTTTCTGAGCTTCTCCTTGGTTATAGGTGTAATGTAGTTGGTCTTCAATGTCTGGAGAATCAAGAAGTTCTTGCGTACTTTTTTCTTTTTTATCGTCGTAAGTAAACGTTTTCCCGGTGTTAAATACCGCCTTGTTTTCCTTGATTTCTTTGATGTGATTGGGATATGCAGTAGTCCAAGGCGAGTCGCTTGTCCGTATCAATAAAGAAAAATACACAAGGAATTGTAGCATTTATTCGCAATCCGATTGAAAGGTGAGCACATTCGAAGAATAAATTTGACGGCTCGCCTCAGGATACGAAGAAACAATACATGCATACCAAACATCCGTTGAAAATGCGCCATTGGCCTTCAGCACCCAGGAACCATTAATCTTTTTAAAAAGGGCTTCCACATGACAGCAATCGTATGCTTCATCTGGAAATTTAAGTTCCTTACCATCTTTTCGTTGAACAGTTCCTTCCATCCACGCGTAATTGCCGTATACCTTGAAGTGATTTACGACAAAAACAACATCTTGCTCCAAATCATTTTTAATATCGGTCCGCAGAAGATCCAACATTGCCGTGCGCTCCTTGGTGTTCTCTTCAGTTTTCTTCTTGAAATCACGAAGGGTTTGACTAAAGCTAAGTTGAATAGAAAAAAGCGTTGTAAAAAGTAGAAAAATAAAAATTCTCATATGCTTGTTTTTTTCAAAGGTAAGAAGTTCAATTTAGTTAACGGCCATTTTGTATTTTTACAGAAATTCTATACCAATGAATACCTATTACGCTAAGTTTGTTTTTTCGATGCTGTTTTTAATGTTGTTCGCTCCTTCAAGGGCTCAACAGGTTAAAGCTATTAATTTCCCTTGGGTTAATGTTTCATCAGAAGATTTATCTGCTCATGGAGAACCACGCATAAAGGCCGCTGAATATCAGGTCTTTCGCTTGGATATAGATCCGTTGCGTACTGCGTTACAAGGCATTACCTATCGAGAGGGAATGTTGAATGGATTTATTGCATCGGTAAGCTTTCCGTATGCTGACGGGACCCTGCATCCGTTTACTGCAAAACGAAATCAAACCATGCATCCCGCATATAATGCAAAATTCCCAGAGTTAATTACGCTTGATGCATATGCTTCAGATGGCTCAGGGGCCTATGGGAAATGGGATATTACACCCACCGGATTGCACGCCATGATTTTCATTCCAGGACAATCTACTATTTTTATTGATCCCATGTTTGAGGGAAATCATGAATACTACATCGTGTATCGAAAACGTGACTTTATAAGTGATAAAATCATGCAATGTGATGTGGATAATTTCGACGAAGCGAAACCTTCTCAGACCAATAAATCAATGTTTGGAACTTGTGAACTTCGCACCTATCGCCTAGCATTGTCAGCGACAGCAGAATATACTATTTTTCATGGCGGTACGGTTGCTCAGGCTGCAGCTGCTCAAGTGGTTACCATGAACCGCGTGAATGGGGTGTACGAAAAAGATATAGCGATCACCATGGTGATTATCCCAAATAACAATTCTTTAATTTATACTACGGCAGCATCTGACCCATATACAAATGGTACCCCGGGCACTATGATTAATCAAAATCAAACCAATGTGGATGCGGTAATAGGCAGTTCGAACTATGATATCGGTCATGTATTTGGAACTAACAGTGGTGGTTTGGCAGGACTTGGTGTGGTGTGCACCGGAGGGCAAAAAGCGCGTGGTGTAACGGGCAGTGGTGCGCCGATTGGAGACCCGTTTGATATTGACTACGTTGCGCATGAAATGGGGCATCAATTTGGAGGTAATCATACACAAAACAACAATTGCAACAGCGTTGCCGCAGCCCGAAGAGAACCGGGAAGCGCCAGCACGATTATGGGCTATGCAGGTATTTGTGCACCCAATGTACAAAACAACAGCGATGATTATTTTCATGGATATAACCTACAAGAAATCAGCAATGAAATTTTAAGCAACGGACATCAATGTGAGGTGATTACCGCCTTAAACAATACCCCACCAGTGATTAATTCCACCAGTGGAAATATCGTAGTTCCAATCTCCACACCTTTTATTCTGACTGCCCATGCAAGCGATGTGGATGGAGATGTACTTTCTTACCTCTGGGAACAAATGGATAACGAGGCAAGTACACAACCACCAGTGGCAACTTCGACAGGAGGACCAAACTTCAGAAGTTTTGATCCGTCGCTTGATTCTAACCGTTATTTTCCAAACCTTACTTCCCTTGCTTCAAATGGTCCCTTTACTTGGGAGGTATTACCATCGGTTGCTCGGGTAATGGATTTTAGACTTTCAGTGCGAGATAACCATGGCGTAGGTTCATGCAACGATTATACAGATGTTACAGTAACAACCAATGCCTCAGCTGGACCATTTGTAGTTACTTATCCTTCCGCAACTGGGATAACATGGGTTGGAGGAAGCTCCCAAACCGTAACGTGGTCCGTAGCAAATACCAATGTTGCCCCGATTAATTGTACCGACGTTCGCATACTCCTTTCGGTAGACGGAGGTCAAACCTATCCGTATATACTTTCATCCACCACAGCAAACGATGGAACAGAGACCATTAGTTGTCCTAATGTATCTAGTAACACAGCCCGTGTGATGGTAATGTCTGGTGCACAAACCTTCTTTGATATTTCAAACAATAATTTTACTATAACCTGTGGACAGACGCAAACACCGGTATTTAATTCCCTTTCCGTAGCTTGTCAAAATGATGCGGCTTTTAGCTTACCGAGCACCTCTGATAATGGCATAATGGGAACTTGGACGCCGGCATTGAATCTAACAACACCGGGGACATTTACCTACAGCTTTAATCCAGCAGCCAATCAATGTGCAATTGTTGTGAGCGCTCAGTTAACGGTTCAGCCGCAAGTAGAACCGATATTTTCCAATCCAACCACGCTCTGTCAGAATGATGCATTCATGTTACCTACTACCGCTCAAAACGGAATCACAGGCGCATGGAATCCCCAAGTGAATTCACAACAAGTGGGGATCACCACGGTAACATTTACTCCAGATGCAGGGCAATGCAGTAATTCAGTAAATCAAACGATTACTGTTAATTCATTGCCATCGAACGGGATTAGTCAAAACGGAATTACGCTCACGGCAGCTGCAACAGGTGTTGCCTATCAATGGATCGACTGTAGTACCAATCAACCCGTGGGTGGCGCTACCAATCAAAGCTTTACCACTACAGAAGTTGTTGGTACGTATGCAGTTATTGTTACCGCAAATGGGTGTTCTGATACCTCAACATGCATAAGTGTTGATCAATCCGGAATTAGCGAAGGGGACTTTAATTTTGGATTAATTCCAAATCCAGCCAACGAAAGCGTATTGATTCAATGGGATACAGATGCCGTTCATATGATTGAACTCCTCGATGAGGCAGGAAAAATTGTGCGCAGAGTATACCTTACAGGTGCAGCTCAACAGGTGGAATTTTCGTTAGTACAAATTGCAGCGGGTGTTTATCACGTGCGCTTAAGTGGAGCAGAGAATATATCAATTAAGAAACTCATAAAATTATAATGCGCCATCTTTCTTTAATGTTCTTCCTTGTCGCATACTTAGTTGGGTATACGCAGACCTATTATTTAACGGGCCGACCCTTTCCTTTAGAACGAAATAATGCCATCAAGGAGGTTGGAAAACAATGGGGGATTGATGTTAAATATGCAGGTAATGACGTGGTGGAAGCCGTTGGACTTGATTCTTTGAATCAGCTAATTGATGCTCAATACACCCTTATTCAGACGAAAAAAGGACCCGAGTGGTTAGGAGATTTTTTTAAACAAGTAGATGAGGTTCAAGCCATACATGAAGAAATTAGGCATTACGTGCTTTATGCTCAATTTATTCCACGGGGCGATTACCCTGAAAGAAAATTAATCATTGCCCGTATTAATAATCGAAAATATCGCGTGGTGGTCGTTGAAGTAGCATCAAGTGAGCGCATTACATGTCTTTCTGAGTGCCTTGTGCGTTGGACAAAACGTAAAAAGCTGACCCCACAGAAAGGATGTTCAGTGCCTTATCAATTTCCAGAAAATGGAATTACAATAAAATAAGGTTGGAAGCGAGGGTATTAAAGTCAACTGGAAGTTGGTATGTAGTAGAAACAGCGGCGGGCGAGGTGTTTAATGCCCGCTTGCGGGGTAAATTAAAACAATCGGGACTCAGGTTAACGAATCCCATTGCGGCAGGTGATCGAGTTACCTTAAAGAATCAAAGAGATGAGGAAGGGAATCATGTCATCGAAGACATCTTACCTAGAACTAATTATGTATCAAGAAAATCTACTAATCTAAGTAAGGAAATGCAGATTTTAGCAGCGAATATTGATCAGCTGTTTATCATTGTCACCCTGAAGGACCCCAAGACACACCCCTTATTTATTGACCGTTTTTTGGTTGCGGCAGAATCCTTTAGAATTCCCGTTACCCTACTATTCAACAAGGTGGATTTGTATACCAAGGTAGAAGTTGATTTATATAAATCGTTGTCCGAAATGTATGAGCGTATCGGCTATCCCTGTTATCAAATACAGAGCACCGACAAGAAATCGGTAGAATTTCTTAAAAAGCTCATGCAAGGCAAGCAGGTGATGCTCGGTGGAAACAGTGGGGTTGGAAAATCATCGATTGTTAATGCATTGGACGCTTCGGTACAGTTAAAAACAGGGGAAATATCTGCAGCTCATCAACAAGGAAAACATACCACCACCTTTGCTGAAATGCATAAATTGAGTTTTGGGGCCTATGTGATAGACACCCCTGGAATCAGATCCTTTGGGTTGGTCGATTTAGAAAAGGAACATCTAGGGCATTATTTCCCAGAAATACGTGCAGCGATGGAAAATTGCCGCTTCAATAATTGCATGCACTTGAATGAGCCGGGATGCGGTGTAGTAAAGGCGGTGGCAGATGGAGTAATTTCAATTCTGCGTTATGCGCATTACAAAGCGATTTTAGAAGAAGAAGATAACGACCCATATAGAAGGAGTAAATTCTAATGAAAGTAGTCATTCAGCGTGTATCGCAGGCCTATGTTATGATAGATGGAGCTGTCCATAATCAAATAAATCAGGGGTTTGTCGTCCTCTTGGGCATCGGTCAAACGGATGATGAACAAGATATTAATTACTTGGCTCAAAAAATCTTAGGCTTGCGCGTCTTTTCGGATCACGAAGGAAAAATGAACGATTCCTTGGATGATGTCAATGGAGAAATCCTACTCATCAGTCAATTCACGCTCTTTGCATCAACAAAAAAGGGAAATCGTCCGAGTTACATTGATGCAGCACCTCCAGGTATGGCAATACCTTTGTATGAAAAATTCATTGAAGTCATTCAAACTTCCATTGGAAGTCGCTTAAAAACCGGAATATTTGGTGCCGATATGAAGGTGAGTTTAATCAATGATGGTCCTGTGACCATTCAAATAGACTCAAAAAACAAGGCTTAGTACCCCGATTCTTTTTCTTTGGTATCGATGGTATATACAAAGCCAAAGTTTAGTCCTGCGGCCGCAGCGCGCGTTTTGTGGTAGTCAGGATACAGCAAACTGTTCGACAACGAATTTCCGTAGGCATCAACCCCTTTCACATCTTTAATGCCGTATTGTAAACGTAACCCAAAAATAATTCCAAGGGGTACGCTTTTAAGGATTTTACGGTTAATTCCAAACCCGATAAATGCGTTGGAGTAGTTTTTTGCATAATCTCCAGATTTATCCATTGCTGCAGGAAATAATCCCTCACGTGTATACATTGCACTTCGGATCTTATTGTATTGAGCGCCTAATTCAAAATAAGCCCCTCCTTTGTTTTGAAAACGCAGGTAAATAGGCAATTGAAATGTTTTTAAATTTACTGTGGAAGTATAGCTTTGAGAAAGAATTTCACCCGCATATTCAGCGTTATGCGCCCCAAAATTGGTTTCTAATCCGACGCTAAAAAACCCCATTCGTAAACCAAATCCAAGTCCGTAATTACTCCCCCAACTTGGCGCATAATCTTGTTCTTTGCCTTGATCGGAGATATTTTGATTAAACAACCACGTAGAATTGAACTGACCTTTAGCGGCAATATCAAAGCCAAGTTGTGCCATTGATGTACTTACAAACGCGGCAATAAAAAGGAAGGAATAGATGAATTTCATAAGATTAGTTTTTACAAGTATAATAATTTCTATTTATTGTTTTGCTGCCGAATGTATAAAATGTAAAATACCCCATCTTTTTTATCTAACAATTCCATTTCGGCCATGTAGTAGGGCGTTTGAAGTTTTTCACCGGAGGCATAAACAGGTTTAAAGTTGGAATTACTGACCAAGATGTTGTATCCATCGCCACTATTTATAAAGGCTTTTTCAATCTTCCAATTCACCCCTTCAGGAACGGTTAAACTGCTTCCACCATAGGCGGATTTAACAAATGACGTGTCTTGGGCGAAAGATGTTCCTACCCAAATCAATAAAAAGAAAGAAAATAGCTTTCTCATGGAATAATATTGAATTCAATGACCGAATACCCTCTTGCGCAAAATGTAGCACTGGTGCATGTGCAAATGGTGGATCCCGCAGGCACCCAGATTGGAAGATTAGTCATTTGATTCCCAGCGCTATGAATTCCAAAACTTAATGGAATGGAGTTAATACCTAAGTATCTTCCATAGTAGTGATAGTAAAAACTTGGGGCTCCGCATATTGTGAAAAAACTCTGTGTCGATCCACTCCCGTCTACCGCGTAGGTGTCTGCCCCAGCATCACTAAATACACTTTCAATTTTCCAAACCTTGCCTGCGGGTACCGTTTGTGGAGGATCCGTATTGGAGATGATTTTAGCTTGGTTAAATTGCAAATTGCCTTGTGAAATGCCTGTGAAAAATGACAATAAAGCAAAGGCTATTAAAAGATGTTTCATGGAATAATATTAAACTCAATTACATTAATTCGTGCTACATTGACCCATGCTTGCAGCGTTTGTCCCCCATATAACCATATCGGATAATGTTGTTCCCAAACAAAATATGATGCACCATTATATCCCCCGTTTCCGGAACGAGCAGATCGAACAACATGTGCCGCACCATCAATTTTAATTTGATCATCTTGGGTTAATGAACTTGAAACAGAACCTACAGATGCGGAGTAGATTACGCTTTCAATTTTCCAAACTTTACCCACAGGAACAGTTTCTTGGGCAAATACCATTTTGACTTGATTAAATTGAAGGTTTCCTTGGGCGTGGTAAAAGCCAACAAAAATCATTAAAAATAAAGGGAATACAAGGCGTTTCATTACGGGACAAGATTAAATTCAATGATGTTATATTGAGTTGTTCCAGACCATCCTGCAATTGTAGCTCCCGCGGGAAGCCATATAGACCCGGACGGCAGGGTTCCTCCCGATGCTTGTGGAAACCAATTTTGACCGTTAATTACCAAAGAAGCGTATGCGGAACTTCCCCCATTTGTGTATGATTGCCCGGTGTTTTCTACTTTCCAAACCTTGCCTGCGGGCACCGTGTTCAGGGTGGTGCCACTAAACAACAGGGCTTGATTAAATTGAAGGTTTCCTTGGGCTTCCAATCCGCTAATAGATAGCATGGTAAGGAAGAAAATTACGATGTACTTCATTATGGAACGATATTAAATTCTAAGATGCTGGCGACACCACTCGTTAAGCCACTGAAAAACACATTTTGCCCACCGTTTAACCAATAAGGAAAGCTATCAAATACGGGTCCGTAACTGGTGTGTGTGTTTTTAAGAAATACCTGTTGTCCCGCAACAGACACGCTAAAAAAGGAAGTATATGAACTCAAGCCGACCCCTTCAATTTTCCATACTTTACCCGCTGGAACGCTGAAATTATTCCCATTGCTTGTAAACGATAAATTGAGCACTTGATTGAGCTGAAGATTTCCTTGTGAAAAGCTGTTCATGTAAAGTAAAAAACAGCTGATAAATAATAGGGTTCTCATGGAATAATATTGAATTCGACAACGCTAATGTAAGTTTTTGCCGTTACACTGGGTGGAGGACAAATGCAATTGTTACTGTAGGACCCAGCATTTGGTGTACAGGTTTTAGTTTCTCCAGCTAGCGTTGTACCTGCAGGAAGCCATAGCGGTGAACCCGTATTACCCGCACTTGCTTTTACGCCATTAATTGTAATGGGATTGGTTGAAGAGACCTGACAAGATTGTGTAGTGTAACTAGACCATAATTGAGTGGACCCATTGCATGGAGAGCAACTACCACTTCCACTACTGGCTTGAAAATAAGGCACTGCTTCATAAACAATGTTTTCAATTTTCCATACCTTACCGGCAGGAACAGTTGCGGTATTATTGTCAATGAGCAAGACTTGATTGAACTGTAAATTTCCTTGGGCGGAGACCCTGCAAAAAACAAACATTATTGCAGTGATTACTAAAAGTTTCATGGTATAATATTGAATTCTAAAACCGAAATCATCGAGGTTCCTGGGCCAGAAATTAAGGTTGTTCCGGAAGGAAGCCAAATCGGAAACGAATGCATAACAGGGGAGTGACTTCCGGAGCTGTAGTTATAATTGACGCCCCCACTTAAACCTACAATTCGCGAATCCCCATTAATTATAAGGGCGTGTGTTTGGGGATTTCCGTTATGAGAGCTGTAGGCGCTTGAAGGGGTATACGACTCAACTTTCCAAACCTTACCGACGGGAACCGTTAATTGGGTGTTGGTAACGATAAGGGCTTGATTGAACTGCAAATTTCCTTGAGCGAATCCTTGGAATCCGGCAAAAAGAAGTGTAAAAAGCGTGAAATATCTCATGGGACAATGGTAAATTCGAGGATGTTGTAATTCGTGTTTTGTGACCACCCAGCTACGGTTGCACCAGCAGGCAACCATATTGCACCGGAAGGCAATGATCCACTAGTGCCATTGTGAAACCAATTGATCCCGTTGATAACCAATGACGAATAAAGACCATTTCCACTACTAGAATACGATTGCGCTTGGTGTTCAATTTTCCACACTTTACCCGCAGGGACGGTTTGAACCGTGGTCCTGTTGAACAGAAGGGCTTGGCTGAATTGCAAATTCTGTGCACGACACCAAAACATGCTTAGCACGATTATCCCTGAAAATAAAAATCTTTTAAATCGCATTTCCGAGTTTTTGCTAAAATTAAGAATATTGTGATGGAATTATGTTAAATTAAAAAGAACTAACTGAAAAGTGCATTATATTTTAATGAGTCCTTATTCCTAAACTTTACTATATTCGTTAACAACATTCCACAAAAATTTAGAAATGAAAAATATAAGAATACGGCGATGGATTATTTTGACAGTGCTTTTTATGTCATTTTATTTAAAGGCTCAAACACCCGAAGGCATTAATTACCAAGCGGTTATCCGTAAAACCAATGGAGCCTTAGTGACCAATACTACCGTAGCTATACGGATTCAGATAAAACAAAACTCTGCAACGGGAACCGTGGTGTATTCGGAAAGACAAAGTGTAATAACCTCTGCATATGGTTTAGTGAATTTTGTAATTGGTCAAGGAACCTTGCTTTCTGGAACATTCTCAACGATTAACTGGTCTACAGGAAATTATTGGGTAAGTCTTGGTGTTGATTTCACCAATGG
>CANHSL010000020.1 GCA_947463385.1 Flavobacteriales bacterium | reverse complement strand
TCCTTATCTATTTGTTGTTTTAAATCTAAATAGGTAGGCATGAACGGCGAGGTAGATTTACCTAGAATTTCATCTTTTACGATATACAAGGTCGCACCGGCTGGACCAAGGTTCTTCTGTGCGCCTGCATAAATCAAATCAAAATCAGCCACATTGATTTCTTTCGAAAATATATCAGAAGACATATCACAAACCAGTGGAAGTGTTGTTTTGGGAAAATCCTGAAATTGGGTTCCGTAAATGGTGTTATTCGATGTAAAGTGAATATAATCTACATCGGACGGAATTTGATAATTTTTTGGAATATAGGTGAAATTACGGTCTTCAGAGCTCGCGAAAACATCTACAGTTACGCCCACTTTTTTCGCCTCTTTAATCGCACCAGAAGCCCAAGTACCGGTATTGATATATCCTGCGCGTTTGGTGTCGCGCATCATATTCAGCGCAGCGATCGTAAAACCTAAGGTTGCTCCTCCTTGTAAAAAGGCAACTGAGTACCCATCGGGGATATTCAATGCTTCTTTGGTTAAGGCCATTGCTTCATCCATCACCGCCACAAAATCTTTGTGTCTATGAGAGACTTCGAGAATGGACAAGCCATTAAAATCAAGCACCGCCTCGGCGGCCTCTTTAAATACATCTTGCGGTAATATGCAGGGACCTGCGCCAAAATTATGTTTCATGATGAATGGAATTTTATGAATAAAAAAAAGCCGTCGTTAGACAGCTTATTTAGTTTCGCTTGTAGCTTTCTTAGTGGTTGTTTTCTTGGTTGCACTAGCTTTCTTAGCTGCAGGTTTCTTCTCTGTTGCTGGCTTTTCTGCTTTTTCTTTGGTTGTTTTAGTAACAACTGCAGCTGTAGTGCTTGACTTTCTTTTGCGAACGTTTCCGTATGAACCAATTACTCGCTTTCCTTTTGCCGTTTTTTTATCTCCTTTTCCCATGTTCTATGTATTGTAGTTCAGTTATATGTGCAAAGTTAAAATTCTTTTTCTAAATGAGCTGTTCTAAATTGCTTTTCAAGGGCCTCCCCGCCATTTAGAATGCGTGTACTCCAAATTATTTGTAATGCATCTTGTTCCTCCATGCTTAGTTTCCAAGGAAATGCAGCTTTTTCAAGGCGGTTTCGTAGTGTCTGTAAAATTATTGCCACAGAGACAGATAGGTTGAAACTCTCTGTAAATCCATACATCGGTATCGTAAGGTGATAATCAGCATTTGCTAATATGGATTCGGTTAACCCTCGCCGCTCGGTACCGAACATCAGAGCCATTGGTTCTTCTATTGGAAGCGTTTCAGGCGTATAGGCATTAGCGTGCGGGGATGTCGCCACTATTTTATAGCCTTTATCTCGCAGGTGATTTAAACAATCCTCAGAAGCTGTTTCTTTATTCGTAAACCGGTGTAGATCGATCCATCTTCCAGAACCTAAGGCAATGTTGCGCTGCAATACATATTTGTTTTTATCTTCAATGGTATATAGGTCCTGTATGCCAAAACAGTCGCAGCTGCGAATAACAGCGGATGCATTATGTTCTTGAAAAATGTCTTCTAATACGATACTAATGTGTCGGGTACGTTCTTCAGAGATGCGGTTAAAAAGCGCTACTTTATGCGGCGTTAGTATCTCCCGGAAACGTTGGAGAACATAGGTATTCTCTGCTGTATTCATTACTTATCGATGTGGTAATCACTCTTTTTTAGCCACCCTTTTTTAATGAAGTAAACAAATAAAATAATGCCTAATGATATCATTACACCCACTACAATAAAATAGGCATTTTTCTTTTTTAATTCAGGCATATTTTCGAAGTTCATCCCATAAACCCCTGCTATGAATGTTAGGGGAATAAAAATCGCACTCACAATCGTTAATACTTTCATGATTTCATTCATGCGTTGTCCCTGGGCCGCATAATAAAAATTAGCTAATCCATCTAAAATTTGAATTTGACTATCAATCTCCGTTATTAAATTGTTGCAATTACTGTTCAGCGTTTTAAAATAACGCATATTTTCTTCATGAATTAACTTGGTTTCGCTGCTATAAAGTTGTTCTGTTATGTCTCGAATTGGGCGGGAGATGGTTCTTAGTTGAATTAATTTACGCTTCTGTGTTTCTATGTCATGTAAAATGGCTTTGTCTTCATTCAGGTGTAAGCGATTTTCGATTTTCGTAGAATTTTCCGACACGTCATCAATAATTCGATAATAGTTATCCAAGATGGCTTCCATGCACCGATAAAGTAAGAAATCCGACTTCTGTCTTCTGATTTTACCTTTCGAGTATTCAATTCGGTCCCTTACGCTATCGAAGTAACCTTTTAACCCATTTTGCATGGTTATTAAATAAGCATCACCAAGAAAAAATGTAATTTGATTTTCACCAAACATATCGTTCTTACGATCAGTTAAATCCGTTAAGGTGACACTGAAATAAATGTAGTTGGGATACTCCTCCACCTTAGGCCGCCGTTGATGGATGTAAATGTTTTCAATGCTTAATTTGTCAATATGTAATTTGGTACACAGTTGTTTTATCGATTCATGGTCTGACAAATCATGGATATTAAGCCAGCACACATGATCATCATCTAATTCTTCTTCTAAAAAATCAGTAGCAAAATAGTTGAGGTCATTATTTTTAATAAGGTAAAAACAACTATTATATTTATACAGTTCACATTCGTTTATCATCCGTATGTATTGGTTTTGAATTAATGGCGCAAGAACTACATTTCTTGGAGGTAAAAACGTACTTATTTACCAAAAATCCAAGTGCACTAAGTATGATTAATCCAACAAGTAAGTTTTGCATCATTTATCAATATTAATACTTTTAAAATAAAGAGAAACAAATCCATCCACCAAGGTATGCTAAAAATCCAAAAGAGACGAGTTGCAGCATCGGCCATTTCCATGAGTTTGTTTCGCGCTTTACTATGGCCAATGTAGATAGGCACTGCATGGCATAAACATAAAACACCATTAACGAAATACCGGTACGCAATGAAAAGACAAGGGTTCCATCGGGATTTTTTTGATTTTTCAATCGTTCTGAAAGACGTAGTTCACTCCCTGTTCCTCCATTTGCATAAATGGTTGATAAGGACCCTACAAAAACTTCTCGCGCGGCAAATGACGTAATCAGTGCGATTCCAATTTTCCAATCATACCCAATGGGTTTAATGATTGGCTCAATTCCCTTGCCTAAAATTCCGATGTATGAGTTCTCTAAAAGCACTGCATTCACCAAACCTTCTCGCTCTACCTTATCGTTGGTTTTATACTCGATTGTTTTTTTTAAAGATTGAATCGCTGCACTTCGTTGTTCTGAAGGACCATAACTCGCTAAGGCCCATAAAACGATTGATATGGCAAGAATTATTCCTCCTGCCTCTGTGGTGAATACCTTGATTTTTTCAAATACGGTGAGAAAAATGTTTCGCCATAACGGACGCTTGAACTCGGGGATTTCCATTAAATAATAGGAGCGTTTTTCTTGTTTCAGCAGGAGATGCATAATCCATGCAATGAATAGGGCAGAGACAATCCCTAACACATATAAGCCAAGCAATACGAGCCCTTGCAATTGTATGAATCCTAACAATTTCATTTTTGGAATAACTAAACCGATGAGTAAGGTGAATACTGGAATCCGGGCACTGCAACTCATTAAGGGTGCCACAAAAATGGTGATTATTCGCTCTTTGTAGTTTGGTATTCCCCGTGTGGCCATTACACCCGGGATGGCACAGGCCATGCTTGAGAGTAAAGGAACAACACTTCTCCCATTTAATCCGAACGGACGAACCAACCGATCCATCAGGAACACGGCACGTGCCAGATAGCCTGAATCTTCCAATAAGGCAATAAAGAAAAACAAGATGGCAATTTGCGGAATAAATACCAGTACGCCGCTGATTCCTGGAATAATTCCATCACAAATTAATGCCGACAAAGGGCCGTCGGACAGGGTGCCTTTGATTCCTTTTGTTAGCCACTCAAACCCTGTTTCAATAGCGTCCATGGGGTAGGATGCAAATGAAAATACAAATTGAAAAATCACAAAAAGAATCGCCGCGAAGATTAGGTAACCAAAGACGGGATGGGTTAGCCAACGATCTAAGGTATGCGAACGTGGACTTTTTTCTGCCGTGCGAACAGATTCCTTCATGATTTCACCGATCTGTTTATGCCTTTGGCGAGCCTCCTCTTCTTGTCCGGATAAATCACTCAGAGATTTCAGCATATTACTCACCTTTCTGTGCTCGGTCTTAAGTTGGTCGATTTGCAAACTTAGTGCACTTAATAAGCGGTCCTTTCCTAAGCCAACACGGGCATTCATTAAGATAATTGGGGTATTGCTAAAGGTGCCTTTCAACGCGTTCATATCAATGCTTATTCCCTTCTTTTCGGCAATATCATTCATATTAATAACCAATACCAGGGGTAAACCACAATCGATAAGTTGACTAAATAAAAATAAACCTCTCGATAAATTTGAAGCGTCAGCAACTACAATGCCTAGGTCGGGTTTTTCATTGATCGGGGAGGACAGCAGCAGTTCGTACACCACTTTTTCCTCTTTATTTGATGGATAAATACTATACACTCCGGGTACATCGATAAGTTCATGCGCTTCCCCATTTACGGATACCACACCACTTTTCTTTTCTACCGTTACACCGGGAAAATTGCCGATTTTTTGCCTTAATCCGGTAAGTAGATTAAATATGGAGCTTTTGCCCGTATTGGGGTTTCCGAATAATGCAATTTTCATGCGTGGTTCATCATTTTTTCGACGAATATGTTGTTTGCATCCTCTTTTCGAATGGATAACATCGTGTTTTCATAGGAAAAAGCGATTGGTCCGTTGAATGGAGCTTTTAACACTAAGGTTACTAAGGTTCCTGGCATAATTCCCATCTCAAGCAATTTGGTACGAAAAACGTCATCGGCTATGCGAATGATATTTGCTTGGTCACCTACCTTGAGTTCATTGAGCAACATGATACAAAGTTACCCTATCTATTTCAATTTATGATACCACAAACAAGGTATTTACCTAGCGAATCACGAAGCGGGCAGTTTGACGAGAACGTTGTTCTAGTAATACGTCGCGACCCGATATCATTTGATTAATCGTGGATTGATTATAATGTCGAATGGTTACCAATTCAACCCCTTCGTTGTATTTACATTTAAAGGTTGGACTAAGTTTCCCGAGCAGTGATTCCATGTGTACTTTATCCCCATCTACCAAGACTGAAAAATTCAAGGCTGAATTTTGCATGAGGTTTATCTTGATTCGATTGCTGTAAAAGATCTCAAAGATTTTTGCCAATGCGTCTTCATTAATAAAGGAAAAATCAGCAGAACTAATGGTAATTAACACTTGATTTTTCTTTACGATGAACGATGGAATCAAGTGGTCGTTACCGCCTTCCGATTGAATTGTCGTTCCGGGTTCATCTGGGGCAAGAAAACTTTTTACAAACAGTGGAATCCCTTTGTTTTGTAACGGTTTAATCGTTTTTGGATGAATTACGCTTGCACCAAAATATGCCAATTCTATAGCTTCTCGATAGGAGATTTGTGATAACAATTGGGTGTTCTCGAAATATTTAGGATCTGCATTTAACATCCCGGGAACATCCTTCCATATGGTTACTTCCGAGGCATTGGTGCAAAATGCGAATATGGCGGCTGAATAATCAGACCCCTCCCTTCCGAGGGTGGTAGTAAATCCTTCTGCAGTATGACCAATAAAACCTTGCGTGATATAGGTATTGGTGTTGTGAATTGATGTCTCCAATCGCGCCGTAATAAGCGCTTCACTCTTCTCCCAGTTTACATTGGCTTCCTGATAGTGATTATCAGTTCGAATTAACCTTCTGGCATCTAACCATTCAGACTTTAACCCATGTTCAAGTACATATTCGTTAATTATGAAGGATGAAAGTACTTCGCCCAAGGAAACTACTTGGTCATATTCGAACGATCGCTGTTCTGCAAGGGGTTTTTCAAATTTATTTTTAAGCTGTTCGAATAAATCGTCAATAAATGTGAATACTTTACGGTGTTCATCATGAAATAACTCACCGGCTATATCCACATGAAAATCGCGTAATTCATCAACCGTATGGTAATAATTCAGCTGATCCTGCGCGAGTAAATAGCTTAGGCATGCTTCAAGTTTGTTGGTGGTTTTCCCCATGGCAGATACTACTACAAGGACCGGTTCATGCTCGAAACGCAAGAGAATAGAGCCAACATTTCTTATGGCTTCCGCATCCTTAACGGAGGCACCTCCAAATTTAAATACCTTCATACCTTAACTAAGATTTTCTGCTAATTCCTGCATCGTTTTTTTAGCCGATCGGTTTGCATAAATGATTTGATAAACTGCCGTTAAAATTGGTAAATCTACCTTAAACTTTTCGTTCATTTCCATGAGGCTTTTGGTGGCGTAATATCCTTCAGCAATCATACCGATTTCTAGGGTAGCGGCCTTCACGGAATATCCTTTACCAATCATAAAACCAAAGGTCCTGTTTCTAGAAAACTTCGAATAGGCCGTCACTAATAGATCACCTAAATATGCGCTATTTTTCACATCGCGATGCACGGGATTTACAACATCAATAAAGCGTTCGATTTCTTGAATGGCATTTGAAACGAGTACTGCCTGGAAATTGTCCCCATAGCCAATACCAGCACATATACCAGAGGCTAAGGCATATACATTCTTTAAAATCGCTGAAATTTCAGCACCAAATAAATCTTCACTCACGGTCACTTTAATATACCGACATCGCAAGGCATTCGCCACCTGTTCGGCTACCTCTATATCATCACAACCAACGGTTAAATACGAGAGGCGTTCCAGTGCAACTTCTTCGGCGTGACAAGGCCCACAAATAATACCAATGCATGAATACGGTATACCAAACGTTTTATGAAAATAGCGCGCAGGAATTGCGTTGAATTCCGGTATGATGCCCTTGACCGCTGAAATCACTATTTTATCTTGAAAAAGAGCTGGGTCTATTGCTTTAAAAATTTCATGAATAAAAGCCGCCGGAACAGCTACGATTAAATAATCACTTGAAGATATCACCTCATGTAACGAAGCACTTAATCTTAATTTACTTACTTCTAATTCTGCAGATTGTAAATACCTGGGATTGTGTTTGTATGCTTGGATATGCGCAATAGATTCCTCCGACCTCACCCACCAATTCACATGAGATTGAGTGTTTGAAAAGAGTTTAACAAGCGCTGTTGCCCAACTTCCACTTCCAATAACCCCAATACGCATAGGTTGTGCTTTATTCACCATATGCAAAGTTAATCATTCTCAAGAAATCAAATAATTAGGATGCTAATCAATTGAAATTGAAGATTTCACCCCCTTGAAGCGCTTCAGAAAATGAATCCCTCATACGCTCTAATTTCAGCTTCGCGTGCGGATTACCAGCAATGGCATCCTTTTTAGTTTTGTAATATACGTCAAGCGATTGCCCAAATAAATCTTGCTCTAGGCGTTTTTTGATTTCAAGGATTTTTGCATTAACGCCGATTAAATAATGTTCAATTTCTCCCAATCGCTTCAATTCATCCGATGAAAGGGGTTCTTTTTTGAGTAAATGATGATAATGAGGAAGAAGTTCTTCAAGCAGGCGCATGAATTTTTCTAACTCTTCATCAAGTTCCTTTCTATTTGATTTGAAATCTGACATTCAGGGTTAAAAATAGCATTAATTCAATTTAAAACACACGAAGAATAAAAAAGATCATTCACACACCTCAAATTGAGTAATGTCATTACCTGCTAAGAATTCCTTATGATTCATGCTGCGTTTACCCTCTGCTTGTAACATTTGTAAACAAAAGTATCCATCCTTGCAAGGGATAAGTATGCCATCTTTTGTTGATGACAGGCCTTCAGTTGGATGCTCATCGGCTAAAAATATGCCCTTAAATAGTTTGAAATTTACGATGCGTTGGGTAGGGGTGTGGCGCAACAAACAATAGGCACTAGGATATGGATTTAAGCCATTGACTAGGTTGGTGATTTCTAATCCTGTGGCCTTGAAATTAACACGTGTATTTAGCTTCGTGAGTTTGGGCGCTTCTTTTATGGAATCAGTGGCTGATTGCGGGATTGATTCGGCAAGGTTATTTTCTATTGCATTGAGGGTATCAAGGATTAACGCTGCTCCGGGATCAAGCATTTGGTCGTGCAGTTCACCTGCGGTGGTACCCGGTAATATGTCCATGTGATGCTGCTTCAGTATTGCCCCACAGTCAATGGCTTCATTGATAAAAAATGTGGTCAAGCCTGTTCGTGATTCACCGTTTATAATGGCCCAATTAATAGGTGCCGCTCCCCGATAATTGGGCAGTAAGGATGCGTGAAGATTAATGGTTCCCTTTGCCGGCATTTTCCAAACCACCTCGGGTAACATTCGGAATGCAACAACCACAAATACGTCGGCCTCAAATGCTTTTAGTTTCGAAAGAAATTCTTCATCTTTTAACGAGCTTGGTTGAAGTATTGGGATGCCAGCTTGTTTGGCTGTTTCTTTAACCGCACTTTCTCTGAGTTGCTGACCCCTCCCTGCAGGTTTATCGGCCACCGTTACTACAGCCACCACCTTGTGTGCAGATGAAATTAACCCCTCAAGCATATGGCTAGCAAAGCTAGGGGTTCCCATGAAAACAATCTTCAATCCCATTTAAATGCGTTTATTGTTCCAAGAAAATAAGTTTAAATATAAATACGACAATAGTCCCATGGTGCCAAAGTATATATATTCAACGGTCCAAACATGATAAATATCGAAGGCCCAAACTTTAATAAACAGATAAACACTCAGCGTATAAACCCCAACAGAAATTATTTCAATGGTCATTGAGGCCACGGTGTTTCCACTTCCATGAATGGTTTGGAAATAAACGGATACTAAGGCATATAACAAGATTGAACCAGCAACAAGTCGAAGTATAGCGCTGCTGTCTTTAAGGTATTGCTCGTGGGGGTTGATGATAGATATCAAGGTTTCCGGATAGAAAATGGCACCATGAAAGGTCAGCAACATAAAGAGAAGTGTAAGCAGCTGTATGCGGCGTTGAATTCTTGGTAGCTCTTGTTGCTTAGCCGCTCCTATGTATTGAGAAATATACGTTTTGGTAGTTCCAGCAAATCCCCAGATTGGAACAAAGGCCAAAAAGTAAATGGATCGGATGTTTTGTGATACGGTAAGCTGATATTTTCCCATTTGTTCAATCCACGTGAAAAACAAGGTCCACGTGAATAGGGCAGAGAACCCCTGAAGCAATAGGGGCGTTCCAATACTGATTAATTCCTTTAGCTCAAACCAAACCCCTTTTATGCTTCCAAATAAGTTGTACGATTTGTTTTCTTTTGAGCCAATGGTAAATACCACCAAAAACAGCATTCCTAATCCATCCGCGATTGACGAGGCGGTCGCCGCACCGGCAACACCCATTTCCGGAAATATTCCGATGCCAAAGATGAGCAGATAATCAAACAGTATGTTCGTACTGGCAGTTATTATGGCAGCAATTAATACCACCCATGATTTACCACGTGCTAGATAAAATGCCTGAAATCCTAAAGTAATCATGCAAAAGAATAAGGCAAATGACCTATGCTGAATGAATTCACCTTGTAAGCTGGCTACCTCCTGATTTCGCGAATACGCGCTAATCCATGAGGGAATATAGAGGGTAAGCACAATGTAAAAAATCACGGCAAGTATCCCAAGTATAATCCATGTCGCGTTGAGAATTCTACCCAGCTGGTCTGCCCTGGACTCACCAATTCTCCTCGCCATGAGGATTTGGGCCCCATCGGACATCCCTAGAAGCATCATGTAAAAGGTGATATACGCCAAGCCTGCATTACCTACTGCATCAAACCCTTCAATGCTATACCTGCTTATGAATGCAGAATCCGTAATCAGCACGATGGATTGTATGAAGCCGGAAACCATCATCGGTAAGGCTACACCAAGGATAGACTTATACGTTAAGGGTAAGAGTTTACTCGACATAAACAACTAAACCTTTTAAATATTCACCTTCTGGATGAAAGGCACCAATTGGATGGTCGGCAGGTTGATGTAATTGATAAAGTATTTTTACTTTTCGGTTCGATTCTATCGCTGCAGAAATAATGGTATGATTAAACAGCGATTTGTCGATTACTTGCGAACAAGAAAAGGTAATCAATATTCCACCAGATTTTATTTGTCGCAATGCATGCGCATTCAAGCGCTTATATCCTTGAACCGCTTTGTGCTTTTTGTCAAGGTGTTTTGCAAAAGCTGGTGGGTCAAGAATTATGATATCGAATTCCTCTGGGAGTTCCTTCATGAATTCCATGGCATCTGCTACCACCGATATATGACGGTCTTCCATGCCATTTAATTGAACGTTTTGCTCTACTAACGCAATGGCTTTTTGTGAGCTGTCCAAAGAATACACAACGCTCGCATTATTTTTTAATGCTTGTAAACTAAAGCCTCCCGAATAACAGAACGCATTTAGTACTTTCTTTCCTTGTGACAATTTGCCTACCATGGTTCGGTTATCCCGCTGATCAATGAAGAATCCGGTTTTTTGCCCGTTAATCCAATCTATGGCATAGCTTATTCCGTCTTCTTTGGCATAATGCGGTGTGGGCACCTCGCCATATAAATAACCGTCCGTAATGGCGTGTCGTTTAGGTAAGGTTTCAGAGGATTTATGGTATACTGCAAGCAAGTCCTGCCCAAGGCTTAAGGTTAATGCATCGGTGATTTCACTAAGGTGCTGAACCATTCCGATGGAGTGGCATTGTATTACAGCTACCCCCGTATAGTAATCTATTACCAATCCGGGAAGTTCATCTCCCTCCCCATGACAGATTCGGAAAATGGAGTTCGTTGCAGATAATAGCCCTAATTTCTTTCGCAATTCCACCATCTCGGCAATGCGTGTATTCCAAAATTCTTGATTGAGATCCACCTCACTAAATGAAATGACTCGAACCGCTATGGATCCGTGTTGAAAGTGCCCTAAGGCTAAAAATGTACCGTTCCAACTGTTAACCGTAACTAACTGACCATCTTCAAGCGATGTACAGTCACTGGCAATTGCCCCTGAAAAAACCCAAGGATGTTTTCTGTGCAGGGATGCTTCTTTCCCTTTCTTTAATTTAATTATTGGAACCACAGTACAAAAGTAGCGATTTACATTGGGCGCTTTGTTATGATTAAAATGAATATATTTGGAAAAAACACAAGATGGCAAATAAACGAATGTTAAAGAAACAAATCAATGCAATGATCATTGATGTAATAGATGAGTGTATTTATATCCAAGAGGTAAATGACGATAAGGCTGACGCAGCAGAAGGATTGATCGAGGAGGTCATTTCTACCTATAATGAATTGTTGTCTCGTATCAATACCGGGAAAACAAAAGCAGATTTCAAATCGATTGTGTCTGATTTTGATCAGAAATCTGATGAACTCTTAGATAAATTGAATGGCTTAAACCATTGATTTAAAAAAACTGATTAACCGATTACTAAATACGAATGCTATGTTAAATCGATTGTTTGATGTTCCTTACCATCAATTAAAGAATTTTCCTCAAGCGACTATGTTCAATACGAAGGTGGATGGCCAATGGCAGTCCCTTTCTACGCAGGAGTTTTTACAGCAAGCCATGCGCTTGTCTAAGGCGTTGTATCACATGGGAGTAGTGGCAGGTGATCGCATAGCAGTGGCTTCTAGCAACCGATATGAATGGAATATTCTAGATATTGCTGTGCAGCAGGTGGGTGCCATACTCGTACCTTTATATCCGACCATCTCAGCAAAGGATTATGCCTACATTCTTAACGATTGTGCCGCTGAATATATGTTTGTTGGAAATCAAGAAATCGCGGATAAAATCAATGAGGTGAAACCTCAATTGGCTCGCTTAAAAGAGGTGTTTTCTTTCGATTCCTTGCCAAATGTAAGTTCTTGGAATACCTTATTTGACTTGCAGCATGAAATTTCGGAGTTGATGGTTCAAGAACGCATGGATGCTGTTAAGTCAGAGGACATGGTAACCATTATCTATACCTCAGGCACAACGGGTAACCCCAAAGGAGTGATGCTAACTCATGGAAACGTCCTTTCTAATGTGTTAGCCTGTGAAGAGCCAATTCCAGCGGATCAACATTCGAAGGTATTATCTTTTCTTCCGGTGTGCCATATTTATGAGCGAATGCTTCATTATTTGTATATGTACATCGGCGCTTCGATATATTTCGCGGAGTCTATGGAGACCATTGGCGATAACATACGCGAAGTAAAACCCGATGTCTTTAGCGCCGTTCCACGATTGATAGAAAAGGTGTACGATAAGATTATTGCTAAAGGAGAAGATTTAACAGGAGTAAAGAAAAAGCTTTTCTTTTGGGCGGTTGGACTGGCAGAAGAATATGAGCAAACAGGAAAAGGATCTTGGTATTATATGAAGCTAGGCATCGCTAAAAAGTTGATTTTTTCAAAATGGCAGGAAGCCTTGGGTGGGAATGTACGTGCTATTGCATCTGGTAGTGCGGCCTTACAGCCTAGGTTGTCTCGAATATTTTTAGCCGCGGGTATCCCGATTTTGGAAGGGTATGGAATGACTGAAACCTCACCTGTTATTTCAGTGAATTCATTTCAGCGTGGAATTCGTTTTGGAAGTGTGGGCGCTTTAATTGATGAGGTACAGGTAATGATTGCATCAGACGGCGAGATTTTGGTTAAAGGTCCCAATGTTATGATTGGATATTATAACAACGAGGAAGCGACCAAAGACGTGTTTAATGAAGAGGGGTGGTTGAAAACGGGTGATATTGGTGAATTTATTGAAGAAAAGTTCCTTAAAATAACCGACCGTAAAAAGGAGATTTTTAAAACCTCAGGGGGTAAATATATTGTACCTCAGGCCATTGAGAATTCCTTGAAAGAGTCTCGATTTATTGAGCAAGCTATGGTCATTGGGGAGAATCAAAAGTTTCCTGCAGCATTCATTATACCAGATTATGCATTTGTTCGGGCTTGGGCAAAACGACATGATCTATCTTTTGATAACTTGAGCAATGAGGAAATCATCGCAGATCCAACCCTAAATAAACGGATGTTTGAGGAGATAGAAAAAGTAAATGCTCACCTTGGAAATTGGGAGCAAATTAAAAAGATCAAACTTTTGCCTAATTTATTTTCGATTGAAGGCAATGAATTAACGCCAACACTAAAGTTGAAAAGGAAGGTGATTCTTGAAAAATACAATCAACAATTCAATGAGATTTTTGAGTAATAAAAAAGGGGCCGAGGCCCCTTTTTTATTGAAATTTGTTTTCTTAGTGCTTATCGCTGCACCCAGATTTTTGGGTTGACCCAGAACAACATTTCTTTTGTTCCGTTGATGAACAACTTCCTTTTTTCTTTTTCTTTTTCTTTTTGTCGTCGTCACGAAGTTCCATTTTAACGCCAGTTTGAGCAGCGTATACTTTTGAAGCGATCGTTCCACTCATGGTAACCAACGCAACAGCTAAAACTAATTTTTTCATGGTATATTTTTTTGTAAATGTACTAAGATTTACACAGTTGCAAGTATGTCTTCACGATTTTTAACCTTTTGTCCGATGCTAACCTTGATTTGTGCATCTAAAGGGAGAAATACATCCACTCGTGATCCGAACTTTATGAAGCCAAATTCATCACCTTTTTCATATGAAAGATCAGGACGTGCATAGAAACAAATTCTTCGTGCAAGCGCGCCAGCAATTTGGCGAATCAATACACGTTTTTTTGAGGAAGTTTCGATTACCATCGTTGAACGTTCATTCTCCGTTGAGCTTTTCGGGTGCCAAGCAACCAAGTATGAACCTTCGTGGTATTTCGTATATACTACGTTTCCAGCGATTGGGACATAGTTCGCATGGACGTTTAATGGCGACATAAAGATGGAAATTTGTATGCAATCTTGTTTAATGAACTCAGGTTCAAATACCCGTTCGATTACTACAACTTTTCCATCAGCGGGACAAATCACATCGCTGGAATTTCCCGCGGTTGTTCGATTCGGTACCCTAAAGAATTGAATAATAAGATATAGAAAAATCAAAGGAATTATCGAAAGTAATACATTAAGCCAAAGCATTGAATTACATAATAACACCCAAATGAAAGCCACAATAACACCTGTTATGAGCGTGGCTGTTGTCATAATGACGTATCCTTCTTTATGAAATCGCATGGGGTAAATTTACCAATAAAAATAGAGCATGTACCAACAATAGAAGAAGGGAATGCTAAATAAGGCAGCATCAAAGCGATCTAACACGCCGCCGTGACCTGGTAAAATACTTCCGCTGTCCTTGATTTCTAAGCTTCGTTTGAATAGCGATTCTAATAAATCCCCAAAGATGGCGCAAGGGCCAATAATAACTGCCGAAATAACCCAAAACAAGGTCAATCCTTGGTTAATGTATGTTCCAATAATAAAGCCAAACAATAAGGTAAATACAATGCCACCAAGTGTGCCTTCCCATGTTTTCTTTGGAGAAATACGCTCAAATAACTTGTGTTTCCCCCATTTTTTCCCAACGAAATACGCCATGGTATCATTGGTCCAAATTAAAATTAACATGCCCGCTACATTGGGTAAGTATTGACCGTTTCGAATATTTAAATCGATGCTCAAATAGAACGGAATAACCACGTAAATTATCCCCAGAACCAATACTGCAATGTTTAAAAGTGGTTGGGGATGCTTTTTCCAGAGCTCTGTTAAAATCAAACCAAAAAACAAAGGAAAAACTACCGTGATAGAAATAATGGGAAGCACCTCTATACTCATTCCGATCAGAAGTAAATAAATAAAAATACCAATGAATAGCCCCATTTCCTTAGAAACATGAATGAACGATAACCGATCACACATGCGATAGAATTCAAGCAATCCTACAATCATAAATACACTAAAAACTACGCCTTGAATCCAAGGGCCTGCGATTACAGATCCCAATATCAAAATCCCAAGGATTGTTCCGGTTATGACTCGTTGGACTAAATTACTCATGCCCTAGTAAGCCTATTCTTCAGTTGTTTCCGATTCGTTCTTCGGTGGTGTTGAATTTTCCGTGGGGTCTTCAGGTTGATTTTCTTCGGAAGGCGATGCTTCAGAAGATACAATTTGTTCATTTTCTGAGGCTGAATCTTTCGATGAACTTTCTTTATCTTCAATAAGTTCCGCAGGATCCCAAGGGCGTTTTCCGAAGATTTCTTCCAAGTTTTCTTTAAATATAACCTCGTCAATTAAAAGTTTTTCGGCTAATAACTCAAGTTTTACTTTATTTTCAGTGAGGATTTTTAACGCACGTTGATATTGACCTTCCACTAATTTCGATACTTCTTCATCAATTATTTTTGCAGTCTCGTCAGAATATGGTTTTGTGAATGCATCCCTTCCTTGCGAATCGTAAAATGAAATATTTCCTACCCGTTTATTTAAACCATAAATCGAGACCATCGCATAGGCTTGTTTAGTTATTTTCTCCAAATCACTCAATGCACCCGTGCTGATTTTAGAAAATACAAGCTCCTCTGCTGCTCTTCCTCCGAGTGCGGAACACATTTCATCTAATAATTGCTCGGTGGTGGTAATGCTGCGCTCTTCTGGTAAATACCATGCAGCACCCAAGGACTGACCACGAGGGACAATCGTAACTTTCACCAAGGGATTTGCATATTCCAATAACCATGAAATGGTAGCATGACCTGCTTCATGGATAGCGATTGCCTTTTTCTCATCTTTGGTGATGATTTTGTTTTTCTTTTCTAAGCCACCAACAATTCGATCCACCGCATCAAGGAAATCTTGCTTGCCAACTTTCTTCTTTTCTTTTCGTGCAGCAATCAATGCAGCTTCATTACATAAGTTTGCAATATCGGCGCCGCTAAATCCAGGGGTTTGTTTAGCCAAAAAGTCAATATCAAGACCTTCTTCTAATTTCAACGGTTTTAAATGTACTTGGAAGATTTCTTTACGTTCATTTAAATCAGGCATATCCACGTAGATCTGTCGGTCGAATCGCCCTGCTCTTAATAGCGCACTATCTAGTACGTCTGCCCGGTTGGTAGCCGCTAAAATAATCACTCCACTGTTTGTACCAAAACCATCCATTTCTGTTAGTAACTGGTTCAAGGTGTTCTCGCGCTCATCGTTAGAATTGAACCCGTTATTTTTACCTCGGGCTCTACCAATCGCATCAATCTCATCAATAAAAATGATAGACGGCGCTTTCTCTTTTGCCTGACGGAAAAGATCCCTTACCCGTGATGCACCAACACCAACAAACATTTCCACAAAGTCAGATCCAGATAGTGAGAAGAAAGGTACTTTAGCCTCTCCAGCTACTGCTTTTGCTAATAAGGTCTTCCCTGTTCCTGGAGGGCCCACCAATAAGGCGCCTTTTGGAATTTTTGCACCAATGTCCGTATATTTTTTCGGGTTCTTTAGGAATTCAACGATTTCAACAATTTCCTCCTTTGCTCCTTGCAACCCTGCAACATCTTTGAATGTTACGTTGGTAGATTTCCCTTTGTCGTACAATTGGGCTCTTGATTTTCCAATATTGAAAATTTGGCCGCCACCGCCGCCGCTTCCGCCGCCTCCAGTCATTCTGCGCATTACAAAAAACCATATTAAGAATATGATTCCAAATGGTAATAAGTAAGCCAAAATGGTACCGAAATAATCGGTTTCAGTATCGCGTGCGCATTCAAATCCTCGTTCCTTTTCTAAGCTGTTTTCAAAATTCCCAAGATCTCCAATGTTTTCCAGTACGATCTCCGCTTTTTTCTGTTTTTCAAGGGATTTTTCCTTTTTCAGTTGCTTCCAGATTTTAGGGTATTCTCCTTTCTTAAAGGTTTTTACCAATTCAATCCCTCTTCCATTCAACGTGAAATTAGCACGTTGATCATTGATGATGGTTATTTTATCAACACCACTTGAATCTACCAATTCAAACAATGTTTGCTTTCGTTCAATGGTTATGCGTGACTCAGCACCATAAAATAATTGAATTGCGATAAAGGCTAATCCAGCAATGGCATAGATCCAATACACTGAAAAACCACCTTTCTTTTTATCTTCTGACATAATGTTTTAATTTAAGTTAGGGATGTCTGTTCTTATACCATCCGCCCACAAATCCTCAATTTCATAAAATCCACGAGCATCCTTGTAAAACACATGGGCGACTACGTCAACGTAATCAAGCAAAACCCACTCACTATTCCGTTGCCCTTCGGTATGCCATGGTTTTTCTTTCATGGTTTTGCGGGTGAAACGCATAATGGCATTGGTTATACCATCCACCTGAGTGCTTGATTCGCCAGAACAAATCACAAAGAAATCACATACTGCAGAACCTAAACCCCTAAGGTCTATAACCACAATATCCTTTGCTTTGTTTTCTTGCATCCCTTCCACAATACATTTGCTAAGTATTTCGGAGTGCGATATTTCTTTTTTAATCTTTGCCATTAATTTTTATACAGGTGCAAAACTAATTCATTAATTTAAATATACCTTTGGTTTTTACTCCGACTAGCTATAAATTATGCTAAAATTTGGTAAACAGGTTTTCAAACTGAATTCGGTGGATTCTACCAACAATTATGCAGCCAATCTGCTCAAAGATGGGATAATTGAAAATGGAGCAGTAGTAATGGCAGATTTTCAGACGAATGGCCGCGGACAACGCAGCAATGTATGGCATTCTGACCCCGGGATGAACCTTTGTGCCTCATTTGTTTATTTACCTGCCAATTTGGCATTAAGTGACCTTATAACAATCAATTGGTGGGTTTCCTTGAGTGTCATCGAATTATTAAATAAGTTTTCTGTGAAGGCCAGAATTAAATGGCCAAATGATATTTTTGTTGAGGATTTGAAAGTTGGTGGTTTACTTATTGAAACGGTAAATCAAGGTAGTCAAATTAAATCCATAATTATTGGTGTAGGAATTAATGTGAATCAACTCGATTTCAATACGATTCAAGCAACGTCAATAAAAAAAATAAGTGGAATTCATCATAATATAGATGATATGCTCTGGTCGCTTTGCGATTCACTTTCATCAAACATGCCTTTACTTAGTCAACGGGATTTATTGAAATCAACATACGAAGCCCATTTGTTCAGAGCAGGGGTAAAACAGAAATTTTTAGTTGCTGATCACGCTGTATTTGGGGAAATTCAGGGGGTTGGCTCATCGGGGCAACTCAAGGTTCGAATCGATAATCAGGATCTATTATTTGATCACGGACAAATACGGGTTATTATTTAAATACGTTAACAAGGTTTTCTCCCATGTCATTGAATAAGGCCGTGAGTGGTCCTTTCGCCATCATTGCAATAAATGGTGAGGCTTCTCCTTTAAACAATAATTGACCGGTGCATACTTGCTTGTTTTCCTCAACGGAAATCAACAAGTTAAAGGGAAATGGACTGTTTGTCCCGCTGCTGTAGCTCACGCTGGATGCGGTCCTTTCGTTAAAAACTAAACTAATGATAATTCCCCCTTGTGCTTTGAAACTGCATTGTTTTTCATTAGCGCTAAATTCTTGAATCCGCTCAGCAGGGAGAAGTTTTTTCAAATTTTCTGGAACAGCTAAAAAGCTCAATACGTGATCTGAACTCGAGGATACTGTAAACTGCTTGCTTTCTATTTGCATGAATTAAGATGGCGTCCAGTTAGAGGGTAATTCTCGCCATTTCTTTAGCTGGTCAAGTTCTTCCTCTTTTATATATTCAAGATTAACGGCTTGCTCAATCAAATGATCATAATCGGATAACACAGTAAATGGAACTTCCGCTTTGTCAAAGGCTTCCTTCGCGGTATCAAATCCGTAGGAAAATATTGCGATTAACCCTTTAACTTTCATGCCCGCATCTTTCAAGGCTTGAACCCCTTGTAAACTACTGCCGCCCGTAGAAATTAAATCTTCAACTACAATTACGGTTTGTCCTGCTTCGTATGTTCCTTCAATTAAGTTGCCCAATCCATGGTCTTTGACATTACTTCTAACGTAAATAAAAGGTAATCCCAATTCTTGAGCCACTAAAACTCCTTGTGGGATTCCACCCGTAGCAATACCAGCAATAACATCCGGTTTGCCAAATTCTTTTTCTACTAACTCAGAAAATCGCTGGCGGATGTAGGTACGAACCGTTGGGAACGACAAGGTTTTTCTGTTATCACAATAAATCGGAGATTTCCAACCCGAAGCCCACGTGAATGGTTCTTGAGGTTGAAGTTTAACAGCTTTAATTCGTAATAATTCTCCCGCAATGCGTAACGCGCTATCTTTGTCATAAATCATGTCGCAAAATTATATTGTTTTTACTGAAAAAAAGACCTTGCATGTTGGTAGTTATGAACATCAATCTTGTGAAATAGTTACGGATGCGGTTGGTTTCCCATCCAAAAAATGGTGGAATCACATTCACGATCAGGCGAATACGGAGTTGTTTTTTAACATAGATTTTAGTTCATTTAAATCAAAGTTTAAATTAATTCGCGCTGCAGGAGGTATTGTTCGATGTAATAATTCACTTTTAATGATTTATCGAAATGCCATGTGGGATTTACCTAAAGGTTGGATTGAGGCGGATGAATTTCCCTTACAAGCAGCCCTGAGGGAAGTCGCAGAAGAATGCGGACAAATGGAATTGGTTGCGGAGTCGATTACACCCATCACGACTTATCATTTGTATCCGCTTAAAGGGGAGATTGTACTCAAAGAAACGCATTGGTATCTCATGACAGCTGCGCCTCCAATTGCTTTAGTTCCGCAACGGAAGGAAGGCATTACAGAGGCTGCATTCAAAGCATATCCTGAGGTTGATGAATTAATGCAACAGGCCTACCCAATGATTCGGTGGATTTGGGATGAAATTTCAGAATAAAAAAACAATTACCTAGTTTGCTTCGAATCTCCTATATTTGTTAAAATATCGCGTATGAAATTGTTTGCTTTTTTCTTCATGTTACTTTTGTTTAGCGGGGCATTTAGCCAATCTACTTCTAAAAAGATTCTACTGTTTGACCAAGCGGAAATACAGCGAAATGATATTCCTTACGATGCAAAAGAGGTATTCGAATTTAATTTCATAAATAAAACAGGACAAGCAGTTACGATTACTAATGTCCAAACCAGTTGTGGGTGTACGACTGCTGAAAAACCTGAGAATCCAATAAAGAAGAATAAGCGAGGAAAGATTAGTGTTTCATATGACACAAAACGAGTGGGTGAATTTGTGAAAACCATAACAGTTACCTCCGATAAAGCTCCTCCGGTTGTTTTAACCATTCGAGGAAATGTCCTGCCTCAGAAACAATAGCAGGGAAGCATTCGCGCGTTGTTTCTCTTGGAATGATTATCTTCGCGCCAAAGTTTATACATGGAAATTCCAAAAACATTTGTTCCCGGTGAAGTAGAAAATAAGTGGTACTCCTATTGGTTATCAAAAAACTACTTTCATTCAACACCTGATGATAGAGAGGCATATACGGTTGTCATACCTCCGCCCAATGTGACCGGTGTCCTGCACATGGGACATATGTTAAACAATACAATTCAAGATGTATTGGTTCGAAGAGCACGCATGTTAGGTAAGAATGCTTGTTGGGTGCCTGGAACCGATCACGCTTCGATTGCAACAGAAGCTAAGGTAGTACAGAAGCTCAAATTGGAAGGAATAAACAAGACGGACTTGACGCGTGAGGAATTTTTGAGGCATGCGTTCGAATGGAAAGATAAGCATGGAGGGATCATCCTTGACCAACTAAAGAAATTAGGCGCATCGTGTGATTGGGAGCGCACCCATTTTACCATGGATGCTGAGTATTCTAAATCAGTGATTGCTGTTTTTATTGATTTGTATAAAAAAGGTAAGATTTATCGTGGGGTTCGCATGGTGAATTGGGATCCGGAGGCCCTTACGGCTGTTTCTGATGAAGAGGTCTTATACAAGGAGGTGAACTCTCGGTTGTATCATGTTCGTTATAAAATTGAAGGTTCAGAAGACGATTGGTTAACGATTGCAACTACGCGACCAGAGACCATTCTTGGAGATACAGCAATTTGTGTTCACCCGGAGGATTTGAGGTATGCACATGCCGTTGGAAAATCCGTTATAGTTCCTATTTCCGGCCGAATAGTTCCTGTGATTGCCGATGAATATGTCGACCCAACCTTTGGTACAGGATGCCTAAAAATTACGCCTGCACATGACATTAACGATTATGAACTTGGTAAGAAATTTAACCTTCCTTCAATTGATTTGTTCAATGAGAATGGAACCTTAAATGCGCATGGCCTTCACTATGAAGGAGTAGATCGTTTCGAATGCAGAAAACGCATTGCAAGTGAACTTCAAGAAAAAGGCTACCTTGTAAAAACAGAGGATTACATTAATAAAGTTGGTTTTTCTGAACGAACAAATGCTGTGATTGAACCTAAATTGTCATTGCAGTGGTTCTTATCGATGAAGGAATTGGCTGAACCGGCCCTTGTTCATGTAATGAATGACGACATCAAGTTTTTCCCAGATAAATTTAAAAATACCTATCGCCATTGGATGGAGAATGTAAAGGATTGGTGTATTTCTCGTCAATTGTGGTGGGGACATCAAATACCTGCATGGTATTTTGGACCTGGAACCAATGATTTTGTGGTGGCGGAAACCGCAGTTGAAGCAATTGAAATCTTGAAATCTAAAGGGATTGAAAAAGAAGTTTCCCAGCTCACACAAGATGAGGATGTATTAGATACATGGTTCTCCAGCTGGTTGTGGCCAATTTCTGTCTTTAACGGAATAACTCAACCCAAAAATCCTGAAATCAGTTATTATTATCCGACTAATGACTTGGTGACGGCCCCAGAAATTATGTTCTTTTGGGTGGCTCGAATGATCATTGCAGGATACGAATATCTGGGAGACCTCCCGTTTAAAAATGTCTATTACACGGGAATAGTTCGTGATAAATTAGGACGTAAAATGTCCAAATCCTTGGGTAATTCTCCCGATCCTATTGATTTAATTAATCAATTTGGTGCGGATGGTGTGCGCATGGGGATATTGATTTCTTCTCCGGCAGGAAATGACCTGCCTTTTGATACGTCGCAGTGCGAGCAAGGTCGAAATTTCGCAAATAAAATCTGGAATGCGTATCGCTTGGTTTCAGGTTGGGAAGTGAGAGCGTTTGAACAACCTGTTCATTCAAAACAAGCAGTTACTTGGTTCGAATCTAAAATGAACGAGAGTTTAATAGCCATTAATTCGCATTTTGATAAGTTCAGGATTTCAGATGCCTTGATGGAAATCTATAAGTTGATTTGGGATGATTTCTGCTCGTGGTATTTAGAAATGATCAAACCCGGTTATGAGCAACCTATTGATTCAAAAACGCTGGAACAAACCACCCAGTTTTTTGAAAAACTCATGCAATTGCTTCATCCGTTTATGCCATTTATTACCGAGGAACTTTGGCATGCGTTAACAACTCGCGGTGAAAGCGACGACATTATTATATCGAATTGGCCCTTAATTCAAACCCCTGATGCCCACGTGCTATCTTCCATGAGCGAGGTATTTGAAGTTATTTCTGGCATTAGAAATTTCCGTAAGACGCAAAACATTGCCCAAAAGGTGAAGCTTTCATTAGTGGTGGTGTCCGATGCTTCAAATGCATTGGATGCGGTGCTTGTTAAGATGGGGAATTTGTCTGAATTGAAAAGGCAACCTAGTAAAATTGACGGTGCTCACTGCTTTATTGTAAAAGGCATTGAATATTACATTCCTTTTGGAGAGTTAATTGACGTGGAGGGTGAGCGCAATAAGATACTGGAAGAGATTAAGTATACTAAAGGCTTTCTCGCTGCAGTTCAAGGGAAATTGTCAAATGAACGATTTGTAGCCGGTGCACCAGAGCAAGTGGTTGCAGTAGAGCGCCAAAAAGAAGCAGATGCCTTGCAGAAATTGGCCTTACTGGAATCTAGATTGTCAGCGCTTAAATAAACTGAAAATCCACCCGTCGATTTTTGCGCTTTCCTTCGTCTGTTTCGTTTGAATCGATGGGGTGTAATTCTCCGTTGTATTCTTCGATCATTCGATCCGTACGAATTCCATTCTTGATTAAGATGAGTTTTATTTCGTTGCTGCGCTTTTTAGATAATTCTAAATTGAATGCTTCGCTGCCGTCGCCATCCGTATTGCCTATTATTTTGATTCGTAAATCACTATGGCTTTTTAATATGCGGCATATGCGTTTTAAGTAATCGTTGTAACTGCTATCTACAGTAAATTCATTGTATCCAAAATATACCGGATTAAACTCGAATTGTTGTAATTCTTTGTAGCGCTTTTCTTTGGCTGGAATCCCATTTTTAATGTTGTTTAACATGGATTTTGCTACACTTGGTTCTAGGATTGGAAGCTTATTTGGCTCGTAAGTCTTCAAATCTCGCTCAAGGAATAGGTGGTAGCCATGGTATGGACTTCCAGGGGCATTAAATGTTGATTCAATATATCCGCTCGAATCATTAAGCGTAAATTGAAAATCAAAGGGATATGCTATGCTTTGTTTGCTTTTTATTGTGGGGCTTTTACCTGAGCTTAAGTTAAAGTTCTTTTTATTTTTAATCGCACCACTCACTTCAAATTGTTGAATTTTACCAGCATCTTCAATCCGAAAGGTGCCGTTTGAAAAGTTCATTACAACTTGGTGACTAAGCAAGACAGGTATAGCTTGGTTCGAGTCTATGGAGGGGTTTGTTAAGATGCCAATCCAATTTCCGCTTATTTTCTGCGCGTGAAACAATGAAAGGAATGATATAAAAATAAGTACTAGAATAAAACTAAGCCTCATAAAATGTTAAACGCAACTAAACTAATTTGGTTATTCTTTGTTATTAATTTCATGAAAATACTCGGTTTACTTTTTGTTGCGATGGGGCTGTCATTTTGCAGTACGGGCCAACGTAACGTCAATAATTCAACTAAAAACGCTACAGGGATGAACAAACATTCAATTCATGAATTCACGGTGATTTCCATTGATGGAGACAGCTTAAACTTGTCAGAATTTAAAGGCAAGAAGATGATGATTGTGAATACAGCTTCTAAATGTGGTCTTACCCCTCAGTACAAAGAATTAGAGGCGCTTTACCGTGAATTTAAAGATTCGAATTTTGTTATTATCGGCTTTCCTGCAAATAATTTCATGGCCCAAGAGCCAGGATCGGATGACGAAATTGCTGCTTTTTGTTCTAAAAATTATGGGGTAAGCTTTCCAATGATGTCTAAAATTTCTGTTAAAGGTAAAGATATGCACCCGGTGTATAAATTCTTAACGAGTTTGTCCGAGAATGGACTTGAGGACAATGAGGTTAAATGGAATTTTCAAAAGTATTTGATTGATGAAAACGGATTTTTAGTTCGTGTCATTTCACCAACAACTGCTCCAAACGATCCCGAAATCATTTCTTGGATTAAATCAAAGTAAATCGTTGAAATTTTGTTGAAAAGTTAAGGGGTTTGACCTAGTTTACAATCCTTTTTAGCCCTAGCTTTTACGTATTTTTGTACTGTATTTTTAAATCGTTAAAAACAGTAAAAAAGAAGGTATGAGTGAAGCGGAAAATAGAGATAATTACTCAGCAGATAATATTCAAGTATTAGAAGGCTTAGAGGCTGTAAGAAAAAGGCCTGCCATGTATATTGGGGATGTGGGCCTGAAAGGGTTGCATCACCTGGTGTATGAAGTGGTAGACAATTCGATTGATGAGGCTCTTGCAGGATATTGCAATAAAATTGATGTATTTATTAATGAAAACAATTCAGTTACCGTAATCGATAACGGGCGTGGTATTCCTACCGCGATGCACACCAAGGAGAAAAAGTCTGCCTTGGAGGTTGTAATGACCGTACTGCATGCCGGAGGGAAGTTCGATAAAGACACATACAAGGTTTCAGGTGGTTTACACGGGGTAGGTGTTTCATGTGTGAACGCACTCTCAACACATTTAATGGCGACCGTCCGCCGAGATGGAAAGATTTTCCAACAAGAATATAATATTGGTAAGCCCTTATATGATGTTAAAGTGGTTGGGGAATCCAAAGAAACAGGAACTGAAGTAACGTTTCAACCGGATGCTTCAATCTTTGATTACACAGAATACAATTACGATACGCTTGCTGCGCGCATGCGCGAATTAGCCTTCCTTAATAAGGGCATAACGATTACCTTATCGGATCGTCGAAATGTAGACGAGAACGGAAAAATGCATTCTGTGAGCTTTCATTCCGAAGGAGGTTTGCGAGAGTTTGCCTCGTATTTAGATAGAAATCGTGAAGCGCTTATCGCTGATGTAATTTATTTCGAAGGAGAACGCGAAGGAATTCCTGTTGAAGTTGCTTTAACTTACAATACGTCGTATACAGAAAATATTCAGGCGTATGTGAACAACATCAACACACACGAAGGTGGTACACATCTTTCTGGTTTTCGTCGCGGTTTAACAAATACCCTAAAAAAATATGCAACGGACAGCGGAATGTTGGCAAAAGAGAAAATTGAAATTGATGGTGATGATTTCCGTGAGGGATTAACTGCCGTTGTTTCAGTTAAGGTGGCTGAACCGCAGTTTGAAGGTCAAACCAAAACAAAACTTGGAAACCGCGAAGTAACAGCGCCAGTTTCCCAAGCAGTTTCTGAAATGTTAAGTGCGTACTTGGAAGAACATCCAACCGAAGCGCGTATGATTGTTGAAAAGGTAATACTTGCTGCCCGTGCGCGACATGCAGCCCGCAAGGCTAGAGAAATGGTTCAGCGTAAGAATGTACTTACGGGAAGTGGTCTTCCAGGTAAATTGGCTGACTGTTCAGAAAAAGACCCTGCAGCATGTGAAATTTATTTTGTCGAGGGAGATTCTGCGGGTGGAACTGCAAAACAAGGTCGAGACCGCCATTTTCAAGCGATTCTACCGCTTCGAGGAAAAATATTGAATGTAGAGAAGGCTATGCAGTATAAAATCTTTGAAAACGAAGAAATTAAGAATATTTATACCGCGCTTGGTGTTCGAATTGGTACCGAAGATGATTCAAAAGCATTGAATTTAGAGAAATTGCGTTACCACAAAATTATCATTATGTGTGATGCCGATGTCGATGGATCGCATATTGAAACCCTAATCTTGACCTTCTTCTTTAGATACATGAAAGAATTGATTGAACATGGGTACATTTATATTGCTACGCCGCCGCTTTACCAAGTGAAGAAAGGAACAAAATCCGAATACGCTTGGAATGAAGACATGCGGGATCGATTGATTCAAGAGTTGAAAGGTGGAGGAAGCGAGTCTTCTGTGAACGTACAACGATACAAAGGTCTTGGAGAGATGAATGCGGAACAATTATGGGAAACTACTATGAATCCTGAGTCTCGTACTCTTAGACAAGTTACCATTGAAAATGCAGCAGAGTGCGATCAGATTTTCTCCATGTTAATGGGAGATGATGTACCACCTCGCCGAGAGTTTATTGAGCGAAATGCTAAATATGCTAAGATAGATGCTTAACAAAAAAGCCCTGACGAAACCGTCAGGGCTTTTTTATGGTTAAATGAATTGTTTTTATCCAACTAAGTCTTGGTATGCAGTCGCATCCATTAGACCGTCTAATTCACCCATGTCAGAAACTTGAACTTTAATCATCCAACCTGAACCGTATGGATCTTTATTTACAGCTTCTGGATTAGCTTCTAATTCACCATTAAATTCAAGAATCTCACCGCTAACAGGCATAAATAAATCTGAAACGGTCTTAACCGCTTCAACTGATCCAAATACTTCATCCTTTGATAAGGTTTCTCCAACGGTTTCGATTTCAACGTAAACGATATCTCCAAGTTCGCTCTGTGCAAAATCGGTAATTCCAATGGTAGCTACATCTCCATCAATAGCTATCCACTCGTGTTCTTTGGTGTACTTTAAATTCGCAGGTATATTCATCGCTTTTGTTTTTTTACAAAAATAATATATTCAAGTGATTCAAACGGGTTAGGACTTAACTTTTGTACTTTTGCAACATGACCGGTGAACAAAATAAAGAATTAGAGCAGCGGATTCTTTCCATTAATAATTACTTAAAAATTGCTGAAAAATCGCAACAGTTAAGTGAGGAAGAGTTGCGTACACAAGACCCGAGCTTTTGGGATGACCCAAAAAAAGCGGAAGCTCAGATGAAAATTATCCGTGGGTTAAAGTATTGGGTAGAGGGATTTAAGAAAATTCAATCGGGATATGATGATTTACAAGTTTTAATTGAATTTGAGAAGGAGGGAGGCGCAACGGCGCTTGAGGTAGAAGACCAGTATCAAATGTTAGGCAGTATGGTTGAGGAGCTAGAGCTTAAAAACATGTTGTCGAATGAAGAAGATTCTTTGAGTGCTGTTATACAAATAACCGCAGGTGCAGGAGGTACGGAAAGTTGTGATTGGGCTTCAATGCTTATGCGCATGTACCTTATGTGGGCACAAAAGCAAGGGTATAAAGTAACCGAACTGAATCATCAAGAAGGTGATGTGGCTGGAATAAAGACCGTTTCACTCGAGTTTGATGGAGAGTTTGCTTTTGGTTATTTGAAAGGAGAAAATGGAGTGCATCGTTTAGTACGAATTTCACCCTTCGATTCCAACGCCAAACGGCATACGTCGTTTGTTTCGGTATATGTTTATCCCCTCGTGGATGATCAAATTGAAATACACATCAATCCAGCAGATATTTCTTGGGAAACATTTCGTTCTGGAGGTGCCGGTGGACAAAATGTAAATAAGGTAGAAACCGCAGTTCGATTACGGCATGCGCCTTCTGGAATCATTATTGAAAATTCAGAATCTCGGTCCCAATTAGCAAATAAGGAAAAAGCCATGCAATTGCTGCGCTCTCAATTATATGAACTTGTTTTGCGTGAGCGCATGGAGAAACGAAGTGAGATTGAAGCGGGTAAGAAGAAAATTGAATGGGGTTCACAAATTCGAAATTATGTTATGCATCCCTATAAATTGGTTAAGGATGTTCGTACAGGTATAGAAACCTCAGATGTGGAAGGCGTTATGAATGGAGAATTGGATGAATTCTTAAAAGCCTTTTTAATGCAATATGGGGGTTAAAGAAAGGGTACAATTTGCTCTAGTCCAATACCTCTTGATCCTTTAATTAAAATTAAAGCATCCGCGTACGTTGATAGTATGCCAGATGAAATAAGGCGCTGCGTATCTTGAAAGTGTGTGCGAACTGTTGTGATGTGTTCAAATTCCTTTCCAACCGTTATTACAGGTATTGCTAATTCAGCACATGCGTCAACGATCGCTTCATGCTCTTCTTCAGAAACAGTCCCTAATTCTAACATGTCCCCAAGAATTGCAACTTTATGATTGTGAGTTGTTTGAGAAAAAGATGTTAAGGCAGCCTTCATACTTGAAGGATTCGCATTATAGCAATCTAAAATTAACGTATTTCGTTTCGTTTGGAGCACTTGAGACCGATTGTTAGAAGGGATATAATTTTCCAGTCCCTTTCGTATCGAATGCGCCGGGATATTAAAATAGGTACCGATGCATACGGCTGCAAGGAAATTGTATAGGTTATATGCACCGATTAAATGCGTTTTAATTTCAGCGGAAATAACATCTTCAATGCTGTATTCAAATGAAACATACGGTGTTAAGCTAATAATCCTTCCCCTGCAAAATGAAGGGTTTTCTACACTGTAATCAATGGTCTTGGTTTGCGGTAATTGTTGGCTTAAGATGCGATCATCACCGTTATAAAAAATAGTTCCTTGATGTGCATTTATTGATCGATAAAGTGCCAGTTTGGTAGTTAAAACTCCTTCAAAATTACCAAATCCTTCCAAGTGTGCACGGCCAATATTCGTAATGATACCATGTGTGGGTTCCGTGATGTTGCACAGTTCTTCAATGTCTCCAGGTTTATTTGCGCCCATTTCTATGATTGAAATTTCATGGGTGGCATTTAGGCGAAGTAGGGTTAGGGGCACACCGATGTGATTGTTTAAGTTGCCTTTGGTACAAAGAACCTGAAGTTCGGTTTCAAGCACCGCATTAATCAGCTCTTTTGTAGTGGTTTTACCGTTACTACCGGTGATGCCTAGGATTGGAATATTAAATTTATTTCTGTGATGATTCGCTAGCTTTTGCAAAAATAATAGGGTATCGGCTACAAAAAAGATGTTCAAACCGTTACACTTAGATTGGTCAGAACTGATTACATACCTTGCCCCTTGCGTTATTGCTTCTTCAGCAAACTCATTGGCATCGTAGCGATCTCCTTTAAGACATATGAAGAGGTTGCCTTTTGCAATCGTTCGAGTATCTGTGGAGACCCCCGAACATTCATAGAATAAATTGAAATATTGTTCCATAAAAAAGTCCCGCTAGTGCGGGACTCAAAGATAATTAAAGTTACGAATGTTAATTCCGTTTTCTCTTTTTGTAATTTAAATTGGGTTGTCCTCCTAAGCGATCCATGGCACATCGGAAGCCAATGGTTGCACTGGATTTGTCTTCATCTAGGAATCTACGATTTCCAGCAGACAACCAATACGCTCTATCAGCCCAAGAACCTCCCTTATATACTTTAGAACGATCTGAAATTAGCGTGGTTGGCCATCCAGAAGAATTCGAAGTAATTCGGTCGTTGTTTAAGTCTAAATTCTCATGTTGAGATTGATAAACTGAATTCTTTGCACTTAAACGACCAGAGTTAATATCATCTTTACGTTTTGTATTGTTGTAATAGATAGAAGATTCGAGGTCTCCGTCCAAATAATCGATGTAATCATCTTTTCGATAGTTTAAACGACCAATGTTCTCCTCTTCTGTAACGTTTCTCCAACGTTGCTTACCACGACTTTCAATCGTATATTCAGATAAGCCATTACGAAGGTTTAACAACCATGTGGTGATGGTTTGATCATCTTTGTATTGAGGAAATTTAAAATCTAAATAATCGTTTCCAAACGCATAAGTCCATTTACATTCAGGTTCTTCACCTTCAACTGGTTTTTGCATGTAGATACCGAAATCTTTAGCTTGATCATTGCTCTTAACCTCCTCTCCATTTTTATTTAATTCGGTCATATCTGCATCATTTCTGAAGTCCGAATTTAAAAGTTTGGTCATTGGAGTATTTCCAAATAAGGCTTTCTCAATGAATGCAGAAGCTTTTACTGTATTCCCTTTATTGTAAAGGAAGATCGCTGTATCGATTAAAGAATTCAGCTCATCAAGTACTTCCAGTTGTGCTTTATCTTGCGACGTTAGTTTACGACCATTAGACGTGTAGTAATTGCTCGGACTGTTGAATTGGTATTTACGCATGTCCTGACGCGAATTAATCATCGCTTTTTGACGTTGGCTATTGATATATGCTTTTTGCGATTTATCTAGGACAGTTATGTAATCCGTCAAAACTTTAGATTCTTTCGCCCCTTTAGATGTGGTTACGGTTAAACTTACTGTGTATTTACCAGGAGTAGAAAAGTTTACTAAAGCAGATGCAGATTGATCCGAATTCTTTTTAGTTAACGAATCGTATGCGTACGTAACTTTACCCGGACCTTCAACTTTCCATTGTCTGGATACCACTGAATCAGCCCCGTTGAATTTACTGATTAAACGCAATGAGTCAACGGTTTCAACTAAGTCAATTGCTGAGATAAACAATGGAGCACTCACGCTTTCCTTATCTCTTCGTTCTTTTTCAAGTTGAGTGATGTAGTTATCCTTATAGTTCTTATCTAGATTAAGCTCGATGTTTCCATGACGTGCGTATAAAACTCGTGCATACTCGTTCACAAATTCCTTCATACCATGAACATCATAAATGTTGTCCTTCGTTTTAACATATTTGTCATGAAGACCGTCTGGAACCATAAGCGGCGTTTGGTATACGTTACCACGGAAAGGCATAAACCCATCGGCCAAATCACTTGTAGTTGGACGATACGTATCCATAACCCACTCAGAAACGTTACCAGCCATGTTGTATAAACCAAAGTCATTTGGCCAATACGCATCAACATACGTTGTTGCATCCGCTCCATCATTCAGAGCACCAGAAACACCCATATTGTCACCCGTTCCACGAACGAAATTAGCTTGAATCGTACCTTGGAATTGCTCTTCATCATACCGAACATAATGTCCATCCCATGGATAAATTCTTCGTTCGTCAATGTTTTCAGAGTTCGGATCTAAGTTACCAAGCAAGCCAAGCGCAGCATATTCCCATTCAGCTTCTGTCGGTAGACGATATTTAGGAAGAAGGATTCCATCTTCCAATCGAACTAAACGTTTTCCTTGGTAATAGTTATCTTCATCGTTTACAGCATACACTGGGTCATAATTGTTCAGCATATACGGATCACGTGGATAAGATTCTCCCTCTTTCGGTGTAGTTACCTTTCCATCGGTTAAGGTGTAACCTTTTCCTGAATATTTATAGTTTTTAGGATCATCTTTCTTGACAGCACCTGATTCTATGTTGTATTGTCCAGCTAGATAGCTTTCTGTATTAAACATATTTTCAGGAGCATTTTGAAATTTTTTAGCATCCTTACTTTCTGGTCCTAAAGTACCTAAATCACCTCCGTCTTCCACTTTGTCAGCAAAGTGCCATTTGATAATTCCTTGTTCAACAAGAATGTACTCGTTAACACGATCAGTTCTCCATTTACAAAAATCATTGGCTTGAATCCAAGAAACACCAACTACTGGGTAATCGCGGTACGCAGGGTAACGGAAATAATATTCAACGAATTTCTCGCGGTAAGAAAGTGGATCTCTCCAACACAACGTATCCGGAAGCGCTTTCTTGTAAATGTGCGGGTACGTTTTGTAATATACGCGCTTCATCCAATATACATATTCTAACCAATGGAAATTGGTTACCTCTGTACGGTCCATGTAAAAGGAAGATACGGTAAAGCGGTTTGGACGGTTATTGTTATCGTCGAAAACGTCTTCTTCCGTTCTACCCATAGTGAAGGTTCCACCTTCAATCATTACTAATCCAGGACCAGTACGTTGTTCTTCAAAGTCAGCTTTCTCAAAACCACCGTTGTTAATGTTGTTATATTCCCAACCGGTTGAAGTAGAAGTCTCTTTTTGACAACTAGCCAATAATCCCGCTGCAAATAAGGCATAAGAGATTTTTGTAATTATTGAACGTTTCATATGTATGCTAATTTGGCTCAATTTAAATTCAATTTTATCTAAACGTTACACTTAAAATGAAGGGCAACTAATTTTTCTAAAGTTTTTAGGTTTCCTTCTACACTTAATATCCATTTGGAATGAAACTTCGTGGGATCCACCCGTAAGTCCATTCCCTAATCTAGAGACTGTCAAATCATAACTGTACCCGAGACGAAATTTATCTGCCTTAACTCCTACAATAAATACCATTGCATCTCTATTGCGGTACCATACGCCTATATTTAAACGTTCATAATTCAGGTAACCCCCAATGTTAAGTTCTTGGAAACCATTCTGATATTGATAAATCACAGCAGGCTTAATGGTAGTACCATCGGTGTAGCGTCCTCTTCTTCCGATAGGTATCGTTCCGCCCATGTGAGCCGTGATACGCATTGGAAGCTTACTTGTACCTAAAATCATTGATTCATCTGGCGTATTGATGTGATGCAATGCAACTCCGCCATAAAAATACTTTGTGAAAATAACTGCACCTGCACTTGCGTCAAAAAGACCTCTACGACCACCTCTCGGTACATCACCTGTTTGGTAAATAAACCCTCTTCGTGGGTCAATCATATCACCAAAGGTTAGTTTTTCCCAATCCAAATATTTCTGAATGTATGC
>CANHSL010000019.1 GCA_947463385.1 Flavobacteriales bacterium | reverse complement strand
TACATGGTAACTCGTTCCAATTTCTTGTTTGAGTTGGCGCCTTACTCAAAAGACGTGATGTTGTACATCGGTATTGCAACATCGTTAGTTGCAGCATTTATGGCCCTTCGTCAAAATGATATTAAAAAAGTACTCGCCTACTCTACCGTTTCTCAATTGGGATTAATGGTTGTTGCGCTCGGACTTGGAGCATATACGGTAGCTATTTTTCACGTAACCACACACGCCTTCTTTAAAGCCTTATTGTTTTTAGGTTCAGGAAGTGTAATCCACGGAATGTCTGATGAACAAGATATTCGGTTGATGGGTGGACTGCGTAAGATTATGCCTATTACCCACCTAACGTTCTTAATTGGAACCTTGGCTATCTCTGGATTTCCACTCTTATCAGGGTTCTATTCAAAAGATGAAATTATTGGACATTTATTCGCTGAAAACCCTATGCTTTATGGCGTTATTATGTTTTCTGTAGTATTGACCGCTGTATACATGTTTAGGTTATATTTCTTAACCTTTCATGGGGAGTTTAGAGGTACTGCCCATCAAAAAGATCACGCCCATGAAAGTCCGATTTCCATGACGTTGCCTTTAATGGTTTTGGCCGTTTTATCCGTATTCGGTGGCTTACTTAATTTACCTGGATTGTTTTTACATGAAGGGGCACATTGGTTAAACCATTATTTAGCCGGAGCACCTGGACTTGGATTAATAGAACATCCCGAAGCGGCGGTGAATACCACCTTGCTTTTGATGGGTGTTGCTTCTGCTGTGAGTATTGCGGTATTGATTTGGGCATATGTCACGTATGCAAAACAAGGTTCCCTAGCAAAAGCTGATTCGGATCTTAAGGGATGGGAATTACTTTCTTCTAAGAAATTATATTGGGATGAGCTTTATCATGCGCTGATCACTAAACCGGCCGAATGGTTAGGCGAACAACTAAAACAAGTAATCGAAATCAAGGTGCTAAATGCTGGAATTTTCGGATTGGCTGCGCTCACTGAAAAAACTGGAAATCAAGTTCGAAAACTACAAAACGGGCTAGTATCAAGTTACCTATTTTGGATGGTTATCGGTCTTATTATGCTTATCGTGTCTTACCTTATAAATACAATACATTGGAACTAGTACTAATCCCCCTGCTTCTTGGAATTCTTTCCTTTTTCATCCCAAGTAAATGGGTGAAAAACACAAGTATATTATTTGCGCTTATTTCACTGGCGCTGGTGTTGGTTCGATTGGGGTCCTTCGATCCACGTTACATGGAATATATATTTCATACCGGTAAGGTTTTCAAATTAGGACTCACCTTTGAAATGGCGTATGACGGGATTGGAATCGTCATGCTTTCCTTGAGTAATTTGGTAATCTTTTTAGTTGCCTTGGCCAATTATAATAGAACCGAAGCGAATTCCCCACTCTTTGCCGGGCTGATGTTTATAATGCAATTTGGGCTAAACGGCTTGTTCGCTTCACAGGATGCTGTACTTTTCTATGTGTTTTGGGAATTCACGCTAATCCCGGTATTCTTGATGTTATATTGGTTCGGAGCTAAGGAAAATCAACAAAACTTGCTGAAATTTTTCTTGTATACTTTATTTGGTTCGCTCTTTATGTTACTCTCTATCTTGGCAATTGGTGTGTATAGTTCTTCCTATGCGTATGAAGCGATTCAGTACACCGCGATACCTGCAAAATATGCCTGTTGGATTTTTACAGGATTTTTAATCGCGTTTGCTGTAAAGATTCCACTTTTCCCATTCCACACATGGCAACCTAATACTTATTCAACCGCTCCTATGGCTGGAACCATGCTTTTATCAGCGATTATGCTGAAGATGGCTTTATTCGGAATGATAAAATGGATGATTGGGTTGAATCAAAATGCATTAACTTATTGGCAATGGCCTGTAATTATCCTTGGGGTAATCGGAATTTTATACGGTGCGTTCATTGCGATGCGTGAAGTAAACATCCGCAAAGTATTTGCCTTCGCTTCCATCAGTCACTTGGGCTTAATTGCTGCCGGAATTATGGTGTTCTCCCTAGATTCAATCCAAGGAAGTATAATTCAAATGATTAACCACAGTTTAATCGCCATTGGATTATTCCTAGCCGCAGGGATTATAGAAGATCGTTTGGGAACTTCTAATTTACGAGAGATGGGTGGTATTGCTAAAATAGCGCCGCGATTTGGCTTTTGGTTCGGTGTGATTTTATTTATTTCGCTTTCAGTTCCTATGACCGCAGGATTTATCGGAGAATTTCTTTTGATTAAAGCTGTATTTGATTTTAATGTATGGATGGGTATTTTGTCTGCCTTAACCTTAGTTATTGGTGCCGTATACATGATTCGTGCATACCAGATGAGCAGCATGGGTGCACCAAGCATTTCAACGTTTGCCGATTTAAAATGGAATGAAGTATCGGTATTCGTGTTGATCGCTATACTGGCAGTAACACTCGGATTGTACCCCGATTTTATATTTTCTATTGTTAAACCAAGTATCAAGCACATGCTCGAAGCAGGAGCCGATACCCAACTTATAATCAAATAATGGATGCGTTATTGATAATCTTTTTAACCGGTTTAATCTCCTTGTTTTTGGGGATGATGAAAAAACCTGCGTATGCCTTAGGTTTAAACTTACTTGGATTAAGTGTTGCCTTTGTGCTTTTTTGGAATCACGCGTCGTATGTTTCTATCTTAAAAAGCTATGCAGGAAGTTTGGTGTTTAATGGTCCTCAGATTTACCTGAGCCTAATGGCTATTCTATTCACCGGACTTGTTCTAATTGGTGGTTATGCGATGCAATCAAAAGATAAATCACATTACGCAGACATTACTTCGTTGATGATGTTCTCCTTGACGGGTGGGCTCTGTTTGATTGGGTTTAAAGATTTTTTCATGTTTTTTATTGGCCTTGAAATCCTTTCAATTCCTGTTTATGTACTTGTTGGGAGTAGAAAAGCGGAACATTTGGCTTCTGAAGCAGCCCTAAAGTACTTCTTCACTGGGTCCTTTGCAACGGCAATTTTACTCTTTGGTATTGCCTTAGTTTTTGGTGCTACGGGTAGTTTTAACTTGAATGAAATTGGATTCGCTGTAATGAGCGGACTTTATACGCCTGCATTAATGATTGCCGGTGTACTCCTAATTATTGCTTCCTTGTTATTTAAAGTTGGGGCTTTTCCATTTCATTTCTGGAATGCTGATGTATATGAAGGAAGTTCAAAAGGTGTTATGGCGTATATGTCTACTGTGGTAAAAATCGCAGGGTTTATTGCCTTATATAAGTTGATAAAAACAACCTTCGGTAATTTAAGCGATCACTGGATGTATTTTATGTATGTGGTAATCATTGCCTCTTTGTTCATCGGTTATTTCTCTGGATTGAAACAAACCTCGTTAAAACGCTTGATGGCATTTTCAGGAATTAGCAATACAGGAATCGCCCTTCTATCCATAATGAATGGAACGGAGTCAGGGGAACGTAGTTTAGTTATTTTCCTTCTTGGTTATGGCGCCAGTTCACTCATACTGCTGTTTATTTCACAAGTTGTTTCTGAAGAGGATGATCGAATCTCTTCGCTTGAAGGAATTGGATATAAAAATCCATTGTTAGGATTTAGCTTACTAGTAGCGCTCCTTTCCTTAAGTGGTATCCCGCCATTCACCGGTTTCTTTGGTAAATTTCTTTTGATAAAAGACATTATTCAGTTGCATCCAGTGCTCGGAATTGCAGCAATTTTGAGTTCAGTAATTGGCGCGTATATTTATTTAAGATTAATCCTTTTAATTTTTTCCAAGCAAACTCCTCCTGAAAAAATATCACTGGATTGGAAATTGGCGGTGGTTCTTATCACCTCGCTGATTTTGTTATTTGCAGGCTGGATGTTAATTTTATAATCCCGCGTTAAACCTGATAAACAGGAAGTTCTGACGAATATCCAAGTTTATTTTGGCTGTATATTAACCCTGTGTTTCGTTTTTTTTACTTATATTTGGGCTCAAATAATTTTGACTCAATGAAGCAAAACGAAAACCCTTTTTATAAAGTCCTATTCATAGGTTTTTTATTATTCCTTCCGTTAATAGCCCTTTCACAACCGATTGCGACAACAGATATTGCCTCAGGAAATGAGGACCAAATAATTTCAGTTTCGGCTATTCAATCAAATGATATAGCCAATGGAGGCACGCTTGTTCTTTCCTCCATCGACTTAAATACGGTGTTGCCTGGACTACAATCTACCGTAACGAGTACAAATGGCCAATGGTCCGTTGATTATTTTACAGGTAACGTTTTATTCGTTCCGAACCTACATTTCAATGGAACAGAATCGATTAGCTACAGCATTAATAACAGCCTTGGGCAAACTTCAAATACTGCCCTGATTTCGGTGAATTTAACGGCAATCAATGATGCACCCGTTACGAACAGCAATTACCTTTCAATTACCGAAGATGCAGGGTTGCAATCTGGTAATTTATTAGCCAATGGTGATTATGATGTTGAAAATACCACACTTAGCTGTACAATTCTTCCCCTTGTGAATGCTACTAACGGGGTGTTTACTTTAGCGGCCAACGGTTCGTTTACGTATACTCCGAATGCAAATTATTTTGGAACAGACCTAGTTGTGATAAGCGTATGCGATAACGGTAGTCCCTTACCTATTGCATGCTCAACCGACACCTTGTTTATTGATGTAACGCCGATTAACGATGCACCGTCATTGAATAACGATACCTATACGGTTGATGAGAATTCAATAAATACCTTGAATCAACTAGCAAATGATAATGACATCGACAACCCGTTATTATTAAGTACCGTTCAAATTTTGTTTGGACCAGTTCATGGTTCAGCTACGATACTAAATGGACAAGTGGTTTACGCCCCTACCATTGGCTTTAACGGACAAGACTCAATTTATTATCAAGTTTGTGATTCTGCTGCACCCTTAGTAAGCGCCTGTTCGCAAGCATGGATTCACATTACCGTTTCACCATGTGACCTTAACCCTGCGGCGGATTGCGACGGTGACGGCGTAACGAATGCAACAGAATTAACAGATAATACAGACCCTAATGATCCGTGCGACTACGTAATTGCTAGTCAAACATTGACTTATGGTCCAGTATGGGTAAATGCAGATTGTGATGGCGACGGATATACCAACGGGGTTGAATTTGGGATGGGATATGCAATGGATAATGACTGTTCGTTTCCTTTCATCGCACAAAACGCTACTGCAAATGTTGCGTGGAATGCCTTGGACTGTGATGGTGACGGAGTAACCAATGGTAATGAAATTCAATCTGGAACCAATGGAATGGATGCATGTTCATTATTTGCTATTAGCATGACCCTAACGCCAAGCAACGGTTGGTTGGCAGATGATTGTGACGGTGACGGAGTTACCAATGGGGATGAAATAACAGATAATACTAATCCTACAAACCCTTGTTCTTTAATTCCTGCAAGCATTACAGTTGCTCAAGATGCGCTTTGGTTTTTCTTAGATTGTGATGGAGACGGTGTACAAAACGCGGATGAGATAGAAGACAGTACCTATTATTTAGATGTATGTAATTATGTGGCCAGCAGCATTACAATGGCTCAAACTTCCGTTTGGATGAACGAAGATTGTGACGGTGATGGGGTGTTAAATTCTGCAGAGCTTACAGACGCTACTAACCCTCAAAGTGGTTGTGAATACATTGCTTCAAGTCAAACAGTACCGACAAGTGCAGCATGGAATGCTTGGGATTGTGATCAAGACGGAGTAACAAATGCTACCGAAGTGACAGACAATACCGAAGTTACGAATCCATGTAGTTTCTTAACGGCTAGTATTACTTTACCGCTTGGTCCAACTTACAACAATGCTGATTGTGATGGGGATGGCCTTACGAACGAAATAGAAACGCTCTTGTTAACTACCGATGCATTCAATCCAGACACCGACGGAGATGGCGCGAATGATGGCACTGAAGTAAATCAAGGAAGCGACCCATTAGATCCATGTGATCCAGCTCCAACACAATCCTACTGTATTTTGAGTTTTCCGGAAGGTATTTCACCGAATGGTGATGGGAAAAATGACAATTGGACCATTACCGGAGCGGATTACTTTGAAAACAACCACCTTCAAATATTCAACCGTTTTGGTACAGAAGTTTATCACAAGGAATTCTACACCAATGAATTTGTTGGAAAAGCAAATGTTTCGACGCTCGGAGGTGAACTTCTACCGGATGGAACTTATTTCTATGTTTTTGATAAAAACAACGGAGAAGAAGCGGTAAAAGGTTATATATATATCAAGAACTAAGGTTTACAATACAGGAAACGTTATGAAAAAAATTATAATACTCGCTGCATTATTCATTGGCAACTTGGTTAATGCGCAACAAGACCCTCAATTTACACAGTACTTTGACAATTTCTTGCACGTTAATCCAGCATATGCAGGAAGTTCAGGCATGTTAAGTGCTAACGCGATTCACCGCGAACAATGGGTTGGATTTGACGGTGCTCCACGTTCCACTACCTTAAGCCTTCATACCCCCCTGAATTATCGTTCGGTTGGTTTAGGCTTAACTGCTGTCAACGATATGATCGGACCTGTTCGTCAGACCATGGTATATGCTGATTTCTCTTACACCTTCAAACTAGGAAAAACTGCTCGCTTAGCCTTGGGTTTGAAAGGTGGTGTTAATATGTTGAATGTCGACAAAATTGACCAAAATGTTCAAGCAGATGATCCCGCATTCGCGAATGTGCAAAATCAACTTAATCCTAACGTTGGTTTTGGGGTGTATTATCACGACGAACATTTTTTCCTAGGCCTAAGCTCACCTCGATTGATGGAAAGCGCAAACTCAACTACCTATCGTGAACAACGTCATTATTTTGGAATCGTTGGAGGTGTTTTTCCTGTAAGCGCAAAATGGAAACTTCGTCCGAGTGTTCAGGTTAAAGCAACCATGGGTGCTCCGATGAGTATGGATATTTCACTTGCTGGAATTTTTAATGACAAACTATGGATTGGTGCTATGAACCGATGGAACGCAGCTGCTGGCGGTTTTGTTCAATATCAAATTACGCGACAATTTAGATTAGGTCTTGCCAGCGAGTATGGCATGACACCCATTAGAAATTATAACAATGGAACCTTTGAAGTCCTTATGTCCTATGACTTCAATTACAAAAAATCTGACGTTAAATCCCCTAGATACTTTTAAGCTTAGTAATCATGGTTAAACAACTAACACTTTTATTTTCATTTTTCCTTGCAACAACAGCGATTTCTCAAGGAAATAATCCGTATTTCTCCGTAAATCCAGCTAAGTTCAAAGCCGAGGATGCAGAGATTGGCGTGTACAAAAATGCTGGCAATAACGCCTTGATTTTAGTTTCAAGTAAAGAATGGGGAATCGTGAAGCGTGTAAACGGAAACGACCAACATTTCTTTAATTACTTTACCGTTGATGCCAAGTCCAATAAAGTGGGCAAATTTCAACGCAAATCAAATAGTAAATTCAATGAAGGTCCACTTAGCTTTACACCCGATGGTAAACGTGTATTCTTTACTCGAAATTCAAAGAAAAAAAACGCAGCAAGCCAAAAAAGAGAACTCATGTTGTTTACAGCAGAAGTTAGCACAAAAGGCAAATGGAGTAATATCACACCGTGCAACATCAACAACAAAGCGTATTCTGTAGGTCATCCGGCTGTCTCAAAAGATGGGGATTATCTCGTATTTGCATCCGAAGCACCGGGCGGACAAGGCGGAACAGACCTGTATGTGGCACCTTTAGATGCTAATGGTACTATTGGAGAGCCTATTAATCTAGGACCAAAAGTTAACACCACCGGAAATGAGTTTTTCCCTTGGTTTAGTCCGGAAGGACAATTATTCTTCTCTTCCAATGGATTGAAAGGACTAGGTGGTTATGATTTATTTGTTACAGAATTGAAGAATGGTAAAGATGTATTCAATCCGATGAATCTCGAGGCGCCCATTAACAGTTTATCAGATGACATAGCGATCGTTTATCACGAAGATATGAAAGGCTACATGAGCTCAAATCGTGAAAAAAACAACGATAACATCTACAGCTTTACGCAACTGCGTCCAATTGTATTTAAAGTTATCATGTCAGGGACCGTTACAGACCTTAACACGAATGATACCTTGCGTGAGGCTACCTTGAACATTAAGAATCAATCCGGTGAAATTGTAGCGACACTGACAACCGATGCGAAAGGTGGATACAATGTGAATCTAGAACCCGATCAAACCTATACGGTTGAAGTTCAAAAGGAGAACCACAAAAACGAACAGTTCAATCTAAATACTGATTTTAATACACCTAAGGTAAAACAAAATGTAGCCCTTGAAAATCGGCCAAATGTCACCTACACCGGTATTGTAACGGATACTAAAACAAAGAATACGCTTCAAGGCGTTAAAGTTACCCTGAAAGACCTTAACTCAGGAAAGGAAATATTAATTACAAATTCCGACGTAAATGGTAGTTTCACGAAAGCATTCCAAGATTTGAAATATGGGGAAACACAAAAGTTTGAAATTAAGTTGGAAAAGAAAGATTATGCTACCAAATTAATAGACTTCAGCTATTCGCCTACTATAACGGGTTCGGTTAGCATAAACGACTTAATTGATTTAAGCATTGGTAAGGTTGAGGTTGGTGTAGACCTTTCAAAACTAATGCAGTTAGGTGATATCTATTTTGATTACGGAAAGTTCGATATTCGGGAAGACGCGGCTATTCAATTGGATAAAATTGTTAGCATCATGAATGAATATCCGAGCATGATCATTGAATTAGGATCTCATACCGATTGCCGTGGTGCTAAAGATGCGAACAAAAAATTATCTGACAATCGAGCTAAAGCCTCTGCAGACTATATACGTTCCAGAATTACAACACCAACCCGTATTTCAGGGGTAGGATTTGGAGAAGCTAAATTAAAAGTAAACTGCCCGTGCGAAGGGAAGGTAGTTTCAACTTGTCCGGAAGAAGAACATGCAAAAAACCGAAGAACAGAGTTTATCGTGAAAAAAGTAAAATAATCACGTAGGACTGAAAATCAAAAGCACCTTTCGAGGTGCTTTTTTTGTGCCTATATTATCCATAGATATTCTTCGGATTGCTTACCTTTAACCATGCGTTATTGGATCCCCTTTTTATGCTTGTTTTTATTCTCTTGTACAAAGGAGGTAACAATTGATATTCCAGCTGAAGAGGCGAAGTTGGTGGTAGATGCACGAATAGAAACGCATGGCGCGCCCATCGTACTGCTGATGCAGTCCCAATATTTATATAATCCTACCGATTTAGCCTCCTATTTTTCCTCGAATATCACGAATGCAACCGTGACAGTTCGTTCCGGAAACATTACCTATCCACTGTCGCTCTTTGCTCCAAGTGAATTACCGCTTGCGAGCCAAATCACACTCGCAGAAATGCTCAACCTAGAATTAAACGCCCTTACGTTCTTTCCGATAAAAGTATATTCAACGCTTGATCCTGCATGCCTCGGGGAAGAAGGAAAATCCTACACCTTAGACATTGCCTACGATGGCGACGATTACAGCGCAACTACGTCAATCCGTGCCCCCGTGCCATTAACCTCCCTTTCATGGATACCAGATCAAGAAAACAACACCTTCGGACTTTGTTTGGCTGTACTTTCAGATCCAGTTTCTCAAGTGAATGCCTATCGATGGGAATCGAAAATCATTACTTCGGTTAATGGACAACCTAAGGATTATCGATTTAGACATGGCGGTTCTTCATATTTCAGTGATGAATTTTTCAATGGGCTAACCATAGATTTTGATACCCGGTATCCCGAAAAAGACAGCACCTACCCCTCCGGGTTCAAACGCCATTTTAAATATGGAGACAGTGTGGTCATTAGATTTTCTCACATTGAAATCCCCGTTTATAACTATTTCGATAAAATGAGGTCGCAAATGGAAAGCAATGGCAGTCCCTTTTCATCGCCCGTATTAATTCCAAGTAACATCAGCAACGGCGCCTTAGGGATTTGGGCAGGATACGGAACCTGGTATGACACCCTTTATTGCATTCCTTAAGCTCAAACTACATGGCTGTAAACCAACACGCACAAGAACAAATAAAAACGATTATATCGGAGCTTAGATCCCTCTATGGACGATACCGTGCAGCTCATACATGGACCAATCACCAAGACTTTATTGGACTTAGTATCATGTTGCTCAGTAATGCACTGATCATCGCCACGGCTTGGTTTTGGTTTATGGACCTGGTTCCTACGTGGATATCCATAATACTTATTGCATTTCTTACCTCGATGCTACACGAGTTGGAGCATGACCTCATCCACGAATTATATTTCAAACGAAACAAAGCCATGTATAACGTGATGATGTTGGGCGTATACCTGTTTCGTCCCATCAGTTTAAATCCATGGATTCGGAAGTATTGGCACCACTTTCATCACCAACACTCCGGGATGCCCTTCGACATTGAAGAACGAGGAATAACCAACGGCGATCGATTTTCGATCCTACGCTTATTGGTTCTACCTGATTTATTACTTTCTGGAATCATCCGAATGCCAAGACTGAGAAAGGAAATATTGATAGAATATAACAAAGGAAATCTGAGCAAAAACGACCTTCGTTTAATCATTCGAACCGTTTTGGTTGGACTTCTACCTTTTGGGGTTCCCCTAACCATCCTTTGGTATGCATTTGAAGTACTTAATATACTTCAGTGGATGGGTTATCCCCTCCCCCAATTCGATGCATTCCTATCCTGGATTTATCCCCTGATGGTGCTGTTAGTTGTTCCTAACTTGATTCGACAATTCGCTCTGCATTTTGTATCTTCTAATATGCATTATAATGGCGATGTAGAACACGGAAATGTGATACAGCAAGTGCAAGTGTTTATGCCGTGGTGGAGTTACCCCATGCAATGGTTTTGCTTCTTTTTCGGAGCAACGCATGCCATTCATCATTTTGTAGTTAATGAACCCTTCTATCTGAGACAATTTACCCGAAAAAAGGCCCAAGAAGTGCTAATTAGTAATGGAGTCCGTGTAAATGATGTGCGAAATATTCGCTTTGCCAATCGCTATCACCACCAACAATAATTAGTTTTTTAATACCCCGTACATAGTATACGGAGTAATTGATTTAGGTTGAGTTATTTTATCAATCTTTGGTTTCTAAATTCTTATTATGAATCCAACTGATGAAAAAAATCCTACGCAGGGACTGCGTTTGTACAACCCAAATCCCATTCGAATGGGAGAACTCCATGTTTCATGTATTGAACTAACCGATACAGAAACCCGAATTGATTTTATCTATTTCGCACCGAAGAAATATAACAAAGGTGGGTGGATACAAATTCATCCAGAAACCTTTATTAGAATCAATGCTGGGCATGATAAGTTCAAGTTGCTCGAAGCCATAAATATCCCCATCGCTCCCGACAAGCATTACTTTAATCACGCAGGAGAATCTAAAAATTTCACCCTCGTGTTTCCGCGGATTCCAGACAACACACGCTGCATGGATGTTATTGAACGCGAAGCACCCGGTACCTTTTTTAATTTCTATCAACTGGACTTTTCCTCCTGGAAAACCACCCCCTTCTCCTTAGGCAGTCACGAAGCGATACAGCCCTGTACACTGACCACCGAAGACTTTAACGAACTACGAATTAAGATTCTCACCTGCAAATTAGCCTTGGCACAGCTGGCCGTGCGCAAGCAGGATTGCATTCGAAACCAACGCTATGAGCAAGCCAGTGACTTACGAAGTGAAGAAAAGGCGCTAATCGATGAACTTGCACAGCTTAAAACCCCACTGTTGGATTGGTTCATTCAAACGGAACGCCTTCCGAGTACCTGGCCAATGCTTTCGGAATTATATAGGCTCTTAACTGAATTTCCCGAACGTGATGATCATTTTTTAAGTACGTTTAAAGAAGAGCTACTGCATACTAAAAAACGCTTAATCGAACGCTTAGTGAATTGTCACATCGATCGAGACATCGAACTAATTAGGGCGCATCACCATTCCATACGATCAATTGACGAATTCCTGAACACCAAATAATTTGTTTGTTTAATATGCTATTAAGGAAGTCGCTTTCGGGCGGCTTTTTTTATGTTACAAGGTTGCAAGCAATGGGTAAATGGATGAATTCATTGGAACCTTTGCAGTGAATATTAACCTAAAACACAAACAGCTTATGCAAAGAAAACAGACCATTTCCACCTTCTACACGGACAAGCAAGTATGCTTTGATTCCATCCGAGAACATTCTTACTCTCAATCGCCACTTAAGCCATACTTACTCATGCAGAAAATTGAGCGCAGTGAACTGCAAACCCATTTCGAAGTGCACTCCGATTTTCCACCGTTTAAACAAGAAGAATTTTTGCTGGCACATACGGAAGAATACGTATCCAATTTCTTTAACAAAACCGGTAATTACCGATCGAATGGCATCCCATGGTCTGAGAATTTAGCGACAAGCGTGACCTATACCAACAGTGCCATCTATCATGCCATCAAACACAGCCTCGAACATCCCGACCAATTATGCTTTGCACCCGTTTCGGGAATGCACCATGCAAGACCCACTTCAGGTCAAGGCTTCTGTACCTTTTCGGGGCAAGTTATCGCCTCCTTAAAACTTTATGATGAACTCGGGGTTTCAGGTGCTTGGTTAGATTTAGATGGTCACTTTGGAAATAGCATAGAAGATTCAAGAGGTTTTGATCCACGCATCAACAAGGCCATTCCATGGGATTGCAACGTAAATCCCATCGGATATAATGAAAAATATCTTCAAGACTTTAAATTCAAACTGGAACGGGTAAAACGTCGAATTCTGGAAGGTAAGGTCCATTACGTAGTCTTTGCGCATGGAGCAGACAGTCATATAGATGATGACCTTGGTGGACAGTGCGATACGGCTCATTGGATAGCATGTGCTGAACTCTTTAGCACCTGGGTGAATGAGGTTTCGCTCGAAATAGGCAAACCCCTTCCCGTTACCTTAGCCCTATTCGGTGGATACCGAAAAGATGATTATAACATCGTGCTAGACCTTCATCTCGCCTCCATTGAACGCTGTAGATCGATCATGTGTGAGGTAACCGAGGCGCAAGCGGCTTAATTTAATTTTTATATACTACATGTAACTTTTTATCGTTTCAGGTGTCTCATTAAAAAAACTACCAATGAAAAAAACGTTTATTTTTCTCGGATTCCTTGGGGCGTCCATCACCGCATTTGGTCAAGTTAAACTTACACAGGTGCATTTATCGAGTGGAGCCTACCAACAATTTGGTTTCACACCTTCAAACATTACTGACTTTGCACCCTTGGCGCCTGGTTCGTCTATTTTAATGAAGGATTTCAGTAATTACGAAAGTGAAATGGGGTACTACAACTTTAATTATCCATTCAGTATGGGCATGCAAACCAATTCATCCTTCCAATCCCTACAAGTTGGTTTATCACTACCTAAATGTCAAGGCACCTTACGTTTGGGATTATCTAATTTCTCCAATCAATTGATGAGTGCATATGGGTCGTATTACGAAACCCATGTGGTGGACACCTTAATTTCATCACAAAATGGTAGCATGACCTTTGTAGATTCAACGGTTAGCAGAAATGTATTTGGAAATTACACCAACCAACAAATTCGCTTAGAAGCGGCCTATGTTTGGGAAATGAATGCCGGTGAACGTTGGGCATTTTCTGCTGGGGCAGGTATGTCATTTGGTTTATCTTATCAATCCAGAACCTCCTTACACTACACAGAATACACGAACAGCTATCAAGGATATGGTTCGTATGCAGGCAACCAAACGACCACACATGAAAGTGAGTCATACAAGAACCCTATGAATTGGGGAGCAAATCTTTATGTGCCCCTTGGTATTAATTTCCGCTTAGGGACGAAACGTGCATTTTGGAAACCATGGATGATTTACTCTGAATTACGTCCGCAACTATCCATCAATTCAATTCCTAAGGCGGGGGTTAAATTTAGTCCGGGAATTGGTTCAGCCAGTGGAATTCGTTACAATATACCAACCTTGAACAAAAAAGGACACGCAGATTTTTAATCAGATATTTTCGGAACGGAGGACCCAGTAATGAATAATTGCTGGGTTTTCTTTTTATTACTTGGAGTAAAAGAAAAATACGAAAAATCAGTGTACCCCTTTCCATCTTGCTTCAGCTTAGAATCAAAATACTTATCTCGATCTGTCGCTATATTTACGGCCTTAATTTTTGATTCGAACACTTGACCGTCTTCATCCATTAGCAAATAATACACTTCATTTTTATCGCGATTCGCTATATTGATTTTTCGTGATTCACCGGATGGAATATAATACCAACCACGAGCCTCTTGAATTCCATCAGAATTTGTCATTCCATACGATATGTAGTAATTTTTCACTGAACTGTTTAACAGTTCCATGGAACGCGTTTTAAACGTTGATGTACTATTCGGTTGCGCTAGGTCGTTAGGAATTAAGGAAAAGGCTGCTCGAAGAATTTCAAGGTCCTTGTAGCGAAGCCAACAAAAACCGTTCTTACCCCATTCTTTACCCCAACTATTTACCAATTTAAAGGCTCCTCCACCAACCTGATCATCATACCCAATAATGCACATCGCATGACCTGCAACCGCAAAATCCGCATTGAAATTCTCTATTTTAATCACCCCATTCGTGTCTAGAAACTTAGTGTTTAAACTATTTCCTTTACCCCCAGCGTATACATTCATACCAATAACAACGGGACGATTATTGGAAATGGCCGCTTTGATTTGAAGATAATTCATGTGCTGCAGTCGCTCATAATCATATAATCGGTCATTGTATATTTTCTTGTCCGGATCATGCGCGCAATTTTGCAAGGCATAGTCTTTCATTAGTGGGCTGCCGTATTTCTTTAAGACCTCTAAACTGCCGTCGATTTGAGAACCGCCATAACATGGATTCTTATCGTAAAAAAAACAATAGCGATTATAGGTGCTCAAGGCTGAAAAGACTGGATAATTCTGACCGTGTTCGATGCGTTTCACAATAGTTAATCCATAATACGTAGCGGCCCAACCCACACAAGAACCAACATCACCTTGATCACCAATCTCAGGCAAATAAGTTTCTAAGGAATAACGTGTCAATAAAACCGGTCGATTAGTTGTTGCACCAACCGTATTCAAACCTACAATCACAAATAAAGATGTGAGAATATAACTACCTAAAGAAATTCGATAATTTATATGCATTCGCTTCATTTTATTCTAATTTTACAAATTAAGTAACATTTCCATCAATTCACATTATTTCAAAAAAAAATCAATGAATCGCATTTCACTTCTTTTCTTGTTAACCCTGTTGTTTAATATTGGTTACGCACAACATAAAAACAAAATAAACGCTGAATATTACCTGTACGATAAGCAGGGTAATAAGTTAACTTCGGCATTCTCATATGTAGATCAATTTTCGAATCAAGGCTATGCGATTTTTGCTGTTGGAGGTAACTACATAGAAACCGCGTACGGAAAAATTCCTGGGGCCAAATACGGTGTTATTCATGAAAGTGGAAAAATCATTGTACCCGCAACGTACGACTACCTTGAAGAAATATATCCAACCGATTCTATTTTCATCTCATCAGTAAATGGAAAATTCGGTTTACTCAATGAAAACGGTAAAACCATCGTTGAACCAATCTATACCGAGTTGTCAACACTGTATGATTCGGATAATCTTTTGAATGCGAAAAGCAAGAATGGTTCATACCAACTCCTAGACCTTACAGGCAAGGTGTTAACTAAAAGTTATCAATTTATTTCTTCTTCTAACAGTGGTTTTATCGTACAATCGGGAGGGTATCAGGGCTTACTCGATCAGAACTTTAAAGAAATTTTCCCAACGATTTATGAAGATATAATGGAACTCGAATCTGGGATTTTTCACATCACAGATAAATATCAGAAGGAATGGCTAATGAATATGGATGGTAAAAAACTTAGCGGCCCCCATGATAATATTGAACAAGAATTCGATGACAATTACACCGCAGTTGGTTACATGGTATCAACCAAAGGAAAGGATGGTTTCCTTGATTTGAATTATAAGTTAATCGTTCCAGCAAACTACAAAGAATTAAATAAAATCACCATGGGTTGTAATGACTATTTGTTCAGTTACACCGATAAGACCAACAACTATGGCTTGCTCGATAAATCCGGTAAGAAATTGGGTAAAGCAATATACAGCAGCATTGGCAGCTCGTATTTTGGAAAATATATCCTTGTTGGGGTTGAGAAGAAATCAAAATCGAAAAAAAATAAAAATAGAGATGGCGGATTAATTGATGATGAATGGTACTATGACGATTATACGCCTTCTACCTACGGATTGGTAGATTTAACGGGCAAAATGGTTTTAAAAGCGGTCTATGATGATTACAATTACAGTTACGGTGAAACATCCATGATTGTGTTAAAAAAAGGATCGAATTATGTCGCCTTAGATGCTAACCTCGACCCAATATTTAACAAAGACTTTTCTTACATCGAGTCATTAGGCGATTTGTATAAAGTACAACTTGGCGGAGTAGACAATGGGTACGGGACCCCAGAAGGTGGTGTATTTGGACTTTACGATAAAAATGGTAAAGAAATAATCCCAGTTCAATATGAGGATATAGCTCAAATTGGCTATGAAAGCACCAACGGGTATATCATAAAAAGAAACGGTAAATACGGTATTTGTTCACCTACCGGGAAAATATTAATGGAACCACAATACACGGAAATGAATTGTGAAAGTGAGTTATGCATTGTGAGCCGATATATTGAACAATCGGAACAAACGAAAATGGGTCTGATCAATCATAACGCATTGAAGGAAATTGTTCCAACGATCTATGAACATATAGAATCACTTTCCTATGAAGGGGATTACCTATTCAAGCTGAACAATAAATATGGATTAATGTCGAAAACAGGTACAATTACGCTTCCAGCAAACTACAACTTCCTGCAAGCTACCGATTTATATGATAACGACCAATGGGTGTTGGCAAATGCCTATGGAGAAGTAACACAAAGCTATTATGGCTCTGAAGTAACCGGCGGAAATTGGGGTGTAATTAATAAAAAGGGAGATACTATTTTACCATTTAAGTTCAAAGAAATCTCTTTTGAAAATGACAGCATTGTCAACCTGCTAGATTATGATGGTAAGGCCTATTTAATGAATATGGAAACAGAGCGAATTCTTACTAATTCAGAAGCAAATTACCTAAGTAAAATAAATTATGATTATGAAAATCCCATCTTTTTAATGGGTAAAGACGTAACACGCGGTGAATATGGCGACGCAACAGGAGGAACCTATGGCTTAGTTACATCTAAAGGCGAAGAATTGGTGTCTTTTAGTTATTCTGAAATCACACTTGAAAACGAACACTTCATTGCGAATTCCATTGATTTCAATGGGTATGATCTGCTAAACAAAAAAGGCGAAGTATTAATTAAACGTGCTTCCACCATTGAACCCTTTAGTGATAGTGTGTTTTTAGTTCAAACCGATGGAAAAGCATCACTCTATAATGTGAATAGCGGTCAATACAGCTTAACAAACAACTTCACGGATTTCGCTACCCCTGAATACTACAACGGCTATGGAGCGATGTTTATAGGAATTAAAAACACGAACGATAAATGGGGGATTCTTAATAAGCAAGGTGAGGCATTAATAGAACCACAATATTGTGATGTGATTTCCAGCGGTGATGCCTACATCATTGTTGCTAAATGCGGTGCGGTGGGTGATGCCTTTAAATATGGTGTAATTGATTTAATGAATAATGTAGTTATCCCGTTCGAGTATGAATCCATTGAAACCAATTACGGTGAAGCCTACGATTGTGTAAAAGGAAGCACCCAGTATACGATTAACTTATCGAATGAGGTGATCAGCAAGAAACCTGTTCAGGTGGAGTAATTATTCCGTAAGCCGAGGAGTGGAGGCACCAATAATTTTAAGAATTTGATTCTTACGTTTATTAATCGGATTGATATTAATGTAGTTATAAAGCTCATTAGAGGCTTCATCGACATAATGGAATGAAGCATTTAATTTGGCAGCGAATTGGTATTTTTTTGACTTCGATTCAACTAATTTACCATCCTCATTCATTAACATATAAAATACTTCATTTTCTATGCGGTTTGATATATTAATATTTTTAGATTGACCGGATTGAATGAGATACCAACCCCTCGTCTCCATTCCGTTTGATGTTTTATATCCAACGCATGCGAACACGTTCTTTTTGGAATAATTCTGTAAGCTTACTGATCTTGTCTTAAATTGTGATTTAACTTTTTTATTCGAATCATCAGTAAACATAGCATAAGCGCAACGCACTACCTCAAGGTCACTATATCTAAGCCAAAAAAATCCGTTCTTACCCCAATCTTTCCCCCAACTGTTTGCAATTTTAAAGGCTCCTCCCCCGACCTCGTCATCATACCCAACGATACACAAAGCATGACCACCAACGCGATGTTTGTTACTTCTAAAATTATCCATTTTAACTACTCCATTCGAATCAAGAAATCGTGAATTCAAATTATTACCCTTGCCTCCTGAAAAGACATTCATCCCAATTATTACTGGGTTATTATTCGCCAGGGCCAACTTAATCTGTGTTGCATTGTTATGTTGAAGTCGCTCAAAGTTGAACAAACAATCATTAAATCTTTTTCTTGTGGGATCTACACTGCAATTAGGTTTATCGTAGTCTTTCTCAAAAGGACAGCCTTTACTTACCAATAAACCTAAACACTCATCTATATACGCACCATTATCACAGGGATTAAAACCTTTAAAATATGAGAATCTATTAAAAACACTCAACGGTGAAAATACAGGATAATCCTTCCCATGTTCTAACCGTTTAATAATGGTAAATCCATAATACGTAGTGGCCCATCCAACACAAGAACCTACATCCCCTTGATTTCCTATTTCTGGAAGATACTCCTCTAAGGAATATCTAGAAAGCATCGACAGGTTGGTCTTATTTTCTTCCTGATCGTATGTGAAAACTGTCTCCTTCTTCAATCGTTCTGAATTGAATAAACAACCCATACCTGAAATAGCTTCTTTTTTAACAACCTTATTTAACGAAGAGGTTGCTTTACTTAAAGGAAGTGAGGAAAAAATAAGAACCCCTGCGATAAATACTATACCACCTGCTAGAAGAAAATAACGAAACAAATTGGAAGATTTCATAAGTTATAATATATTTGTATGTACAAAAATAAAACATTCTTTAACAAATGAAACAATTATTTATTCTTTGCGTGCTCGCAGCTCAATTTATTAATGTAAATGCCCAAAATCTAACCAAAATTTCTCAATTCCATTTAGTTGATGAAAAAGGAAATCGTATTACACCCTTGCTGTCTTCCATAGAAGATTTTGATGACGCAGGTAATGCCGTTTACTCTGTTGGTGGAAATGCTAATAGTTGGGGACCGATCAAAGGAGCTAAATATGGGATTATGAACAATAAGGGACGTATTGTGCTTCCTGCAACCTATGAATTTTTGGATAAATTTTCTTATGACAATGATTCTTTATACAAATTCGGAAAGGGAGAATCGAGAGGTTTAATAGATTTAGCGGGGAAAGAACTCATTCCCGCCATGTTTAAATACATTAATAAAATTTACTACACGAACTCCGTGGTATCTGCGGAAATGGAGAATGATTATACGAGATTATATTCCTTTGACGGTAAACCACTCACTCCACTCTATCAAAGTTTACGAGAAAACGAAAAAAATTATCACTTTAAGATTAACGGATACGAAGGCTACATGGATCACAAGTTTAAGGAAATCATTAAACCAGAATTTGTTAAATGTGAAGAATTAAAAAATGGCACTTTTCTGGTACAAGACAAAAGCCTAAAAGCCTACATTCTTTCGAAAAATGGTACTCCAATTTTTGATACAAAATATGATGAGATTGATGTCGAATACGGGTCAGACTATGAAACAATTCAAGGTTACACCATAACTAAATTGGGAAAGGAAGGGTTTTGTGATCCAACGTTTAAGGTAATCCTTGACCCTGAATTTAGAGGACTCAATAGGATTTCATTTGGATGTGATAATTTCATATTCTCAGCAGAAAAAAATAGAAACGAATATTACTTGTATGGACAAACAGGCAAATTACTATCTAAGAATAAATTCAAATACCTTGATACCTATTTAGCATTTGACAAGTACATTATAGGGGATTTAAAGGTAAAGGAAAAGAAAAAGAAAAAGGATGATGAGTACGATTATTATTCAGAACCAAACAAGTACACACTCCTAAATCTTCAAGGAAAAGCCGTTTTAAATCAAACGTTTGAAGATTATAAAACACCATATAGTTATTCAAACGAAACGCTTTTATTACTTAAAATTAAGGGAGCGTGGGCCGCGTATAATGAACAATTAGAACTTGTTTTTAATCATCCTAAAGGTTCACAAGAGAAATACACCTACATGGAATCGCTTGGTGATGGATTATACAGCGTTCAAATTGGAGGTAAAGACGAAGGATACGGTAAACCTGAAGGAGGGGTATATGGAATTTACAACGATCTTGGTGAAGAAATCCTCCCTTTGAAATACGAGGATATCGAAGCGTCTGGGTATGGAAACGATAAAGTGCTTTTAATCAAGAAAAATGGACGTTTTGGTATTCACGACATCACCGGGAAACTTTTAGTTGACCATTTATATACAAGTATAGATCGTGATGATGAATTTTGTATCGTTGAGGATTATATTGAAAAAACCGAATCTAGACGTTTCGGACTTATTTCCACAATGAATGGACAAGTTAAAATTCCCGTAAAATATGGTTCGTTAACCAAAGTATACTCCACAGATTATTATGTGGTAACAGAAAATAACAAGTGTGGTATATTAAATAACCAAGGTACCGTAGTTACACCCATTAAGTATAATTATTTGGAAAGTGCCAGTCTGGATGAAAACAAAGACGTATTTTACGTAAATGCATACGGAACCGTAAAAGACGGTTACTATGGGCTTGAGGTTGAAGGAGGAAATTGGGGTGTTATTACGACAAAAGGTGACACGTTAATCCCGGTACAGTACAGTAAAATCTCTTTTATTAATGACACCGTAGTTCAATTAACTGACTTAGATAAAAATACGTATTTAGCTAAATTTCCCTCACTAATGCGCATCACGAATCAGCAAATAACCTATATGGATAAACTGGGGTATTCTTATGAAAACCCTAAATTCCTGATTGGTAAAGATGTAACTCTTGGAGAATATGGCGACCCTCAAGGAGGTTTGTATGGCATTACTGATTTAACAGGTGCTAAGATCTCAGATTGTAAATACTCGGAAATTGAAGAAGAAAACGACCATTACATATGTAATTATGCCGATTTCAATGGATACGACTTACTTGATGAAAAAGGGAATATATTGATTCAGCAAGCATCTACCATACAGCGATTAACGGATACGGTTTTTATTGTTCAAAAAGACGGTTCAGTTTCACTGTTTAATGTAAATAGCAGGCAATATAACACACTTAATGGTGCCATCGAATATAGTGCTCCCGAGCGTTTTTATCGAGGAGCGGTGATTGGAATTAAGTCTAAAAATGATAAATGGGGAGCTATTAATGAACAAGGAGACTGGATCATCAAACCTCAATATTGTGATATCATAGGCAGCGATGACAACTACCTAATCGTTGGAAAATGTGAAGGTGTTACTTTTAAATATGGGGTGATTAACCTGGCCAATGAAATCCTAATTCCGTTGATCTATGACTCAGTGGATGAAGATTATGGCAACGAGTTTAAATGTGTCTTGGGGAATAAATTGTATACTAAGAATTTAAGCAATGAAACCCTCGAGGTTGAAAATGCTACGGACGAAAATATTCGTGATTAATTGAAAATAAATAGGTTTCTGAATGAAAACAGTGGTTACAGCGATAAAAATTGGACTTTTTGGGTGCTTAGTTGTTATGGCAACTTCGTTTGATGTATACGCACAACAAGCATCGGTAACTCGCGGCTTGGTTCAAAATTCAACACAAAGTTCAACATCAAACATTATTAAAGAACCCACCAAAGGCGTCTTAATAGCTAATTGGAAGTATGAATACACCAATGATTATCCAGTATTAACGCATCCATTAGATGATTGTTTGGCGCTTAAAAAAGTGCTAATGTCTAAATATAATTTTTCAGATGTTACCATTTATGAAAACCTAAACGGTGATAGTTTAATTAATTTATTTAATGACCTATATTCTTTCCAAGGTGACCTTTTCATCTTTTATGCCGGACATGGCGACACAACACACGATAATGGTGGTGGCATAAGTTTTATTGTTCCAGTTGATTTTAATAAGGAGCAAAATCTATCTGGTACGTCGGAACTATTTACCTATGGAAGTCTCACCGGAAAACTCACCAACAAACGCGAACGAAAAATTCAAACTAAACATTTGTTTTTTGTTTCAGATGCATGTTATTCTGGAATGGATGATATCGAAGATCAAATGATTTCCATGCGTGCCAGTATTAGTGATGAGCAAGACTTAGAAACAGCATACATGAATCCAGCAGCATTTTATCTTGCGAGTTCGATAAATCGCCCGGTATCTGATAAAAGTTGGTTTCTTGAAAATTTCATTTCAATTTTAGCGAATAACGAGAACGGCTTTATTTCCGCAAGCCAAATAAATGCAGAACTCACTGTTAATCGGAATAAAGCGGATAAACGCACCTTAGAACAGCAAGGTATTACGATGAATACGCATGTTTTTAAAAAAATGTCGCCGTATCGCGAAGGTGATTTTATTTTTTTCAAACGTGAAGCGACAGAACAATTATCAAAAATAGGAGGCGGAGCAGCACCTTCCCTAAATACAGAAATAGCAAAAAAACCCAAGGTTAATCTGAACTTTGAGATTAATGAGATGGATGGCGAATTAAAAACTATTCCCCTAACGACGAAAAATGGAATTCAGAAAGAGTGCTTTTCTAAAATAAAAACAAAATACAGCGAGAAAATAGACTTTGATGGTAATCTAGAGACTAACAATCAAATTATTTATAAAATCGAGTTCAAATATAACAATGCAAAAAAACGGCAAGACCCTGTAATCATTGTTTCATGTTATATTGGAGAAAATGCAACGATGTACAAGCAATTCCCGCCGATCCCTTGCCCTCAAACTTATTTTATTGAAAAGGATGGGAAAACGGTATTGGACTGGAGTAATGGCACCTTAAAAACTGATATTGCAGATAAATGCAAATATTTGTTTGGGGATGCGTATGACGATCAAAAAATCAAATAACTACTGATCTTTCTTTTCATACATCGCAGCACTCTCTTGACTTGCGAATTTCAACATACCCTCAAGACCTAACAGCTTTTCCTTTGAAAGTTCTCGTGCTTTGATTTTCTTACCGGATAAATAGACGGTATACTTACCCTCGGAGTTTGGTTTAATTTCACTCAAGGTTATTGGATCAAAAAGCAAGTCTTCACCATTCCAGTGCATGTTACGATATTCGATCGAGGTAGTATCTCGTTGTGCAGCCAGTCTGACCTTTATTATCGGATTTAATGCACTTTCGCACTGTACTACAATAAATGAGCTGTTTTCAACAACTTTACCAAGGAAAACAAAGTTATCTTGCGTGCGGACCTTGCTAGTAGGGTATTCAAAGGCTGAATTTTCGTTAATTGAAAACGCGTAGTTTGCATTTTCAAGGTTCATATCCCCTCCCCGCACTAATACAAATAATGAATCTTGCGCATTAACCGAAAGTTGTTGATCCGCATCCGGTAATAAAAAATACCATCCTTTCGAATAATTCGTTGCTTTACCCCGCTGTCCAATAGCCACACCAATATCGGTTCCACATCGGTTTTGAAGAGTAAGAATTGATGTCAACGGTACAGGATTCACACTATCACTCACCGATTCAAGCGGTTTGATTTCTGGGAAAGAAACCTTAGCCTCACCCCTAGATGCACCTCTGCCCACATAATTATCAAAAAAGACCAAATGTGAATTATCAACTTTTGGAATCATTGCATAGGCACAAACCAATTCATTGACCACATTTTTATATTTAAGCCAGAAGTAACCATCTTTTCCAAAATCTGTACCCCAACTGTTCATCACTAAAAAGGCTCCACCTGCTTTGTTATCATCATAACCTACCACCAACATTCCATGATTCCAATCCAAGGAACCCGTATGGGTACCATCCCAAACCCCTGTCTCATGATATGACATGGTTCCCCAATATTCACCACTGTACATTTTCATTCCAATCATCACTGGACGATTACGTGCAATCGCATATTTAATGTTCCATGCTGTAATGGATAAATCTTCATAACTATAAAGTTTATTGCTGTAGGCAAGAGTAGATGACAAATTCTCACAATATTCTGGATATTCGTCGTCGTATTTTACCCCCTTAGTTTTTACTAACTCTATATTAGAGGAAAACATACTACCTGCATTACAATCATACAGCGCATCATAGGGTCGCACACGGTTGTATAGATTCATGGCGGAAAAAGGCTTTACGTCTAACGTTCCTTGTTCAATACGTTTTACCATCGTCATTCCTGCATAGGCAGTCGCCCATGAAATACACGAAGGAGTGGAGCCTTGATTTTGCACAGGTGGGGCAAATTCCAACAAGGAATGGCTGGATGGAATCGCTGATGCACCCCGAGTAATCGGATAATTAATTTTAATTTTCATTTGCTCTTGGAGGGTGTCAATGTTCCCTCCTCCAACGCGCTGGGCGTAGAATCGTGTTAAAGCACACAAAAATACCAAGGCAAGAATTAATTTTGAAGTTTTCATATCGTTTAAATAGTTACGTGTTATATTCGCCTTAACGCAGTATATAATCCTACCTCACCAACACGAATCCTGCCCATTTTTCTGGTTCGGTTGGGTATTTTAGGCGCATTTCTTTTTGGGCTTTATCGAAGGATAAAACGGGGTTTAAAGTTTTAGTCAGGTCTGAGTAGAAAAGGGCCATAAGCTCCATGGTTTCTTTGTCGGGAACGGACCAAAGGCTAGATACCACATAATCAACCCCTGACATTAAAAATACTCTACTTAAACTTTGGCTTGACTCGAATCCTTTTGCTGAACCAATGGAAGTTTGACAAGCAGAGAGTACAACTAACTCTGTTTCACTCAAAGATAATTTCATAACTTCATTCCCTGTTAATATTCCATCATCACCATAAGCATTAAGCATAGCTTGAGAATTCTCTTTTTTCCCCCAGCTGTAATTGGCTCCTGTGAAAATCAATCCGCATCGGCTCAAGGGGTCTCCATATTGCAATTTCGATGTTAAAGAAATTGAAAAACCATGGGTAGCAATGTGGATTATATCAAAGGAACCGTTATGTAATGTTCTTTTCAAGTTAGATTCCTTCGCTTCTTGTTGCTTTAATGTTATCACAGACCATTTTTCCTTTTTAGTCAACTCACAAATAGCATCTATTTCAACTTCAGTTTTAGGTAGCTCATTGAAACTTGTAATTCTCAAAGAATCTGGAAGAGTTTCTAATGAATTTAACAATTCCAAATCCAATTCAGATGATTCTACCTTAGTACTCACACCCTTGTTTTCTAATGGGATTGGACCATCAAAATCTACCCCTCCAACACCAAGAATTCGAGGTTTTTTAGGCATAATCTCTCTTTCCACCAGCAGAGACCTTGCGGATTGAACGTTACGAATCGTATACCGATCAATAAGATAATCGCAGTTATAATCAACATACATTGAATCTTTTTTTCCACCACGCATCAATTCGTCATTGAGCATCAAATTAGGCTTACTTTGTGCTTTGCATATGGCGGCAAATGGAACCTTTTCTAACTCATGTGTTGGGCAAACAATTATTTCATTAGTAGTTGCAGGAATGAACTTCTCTATGCGGGACCAAACCTTATGGTATATTCCAGACATATCTTTAGTAATGTTCATATTCCTAATCTCTTTTTCCAAACCGCATTCTTGGTAAATCGGCATTCGACTATTTTCATCAATAATCAGTGCTACATAAACGAAATCCTTAAAATAAGGGTCGTATAGCCGTGTAAAATCGATAAATAATTGGCCCGGTTTCAAGGCATCTTTTATTTTCAAAAAATCTATATTTTTCCCCTCGATTAAAGCCTTATACTCATTTGATTTACCCAACAATTCCTGTTCAATCTTTAGAATTTCTATACCGTTATTGGTCTCATCGTTACTAGAAATAAGTGCTTTGTAGCGATCTAATTTACGCATGTCTTCCGCTGAATTGACCAACGATGGTTCGAGTCCCTTGAAAGAATTTAAATAAATATTTTTCAATAAAATATAGTTTTCATAAGGCACAATAAAAGATTCCTCCTTTTTAAACTTATCCTTATTAATCAATAATTCCATTATCGAAAGTTCAATCGCATCTATGAGCATTTGATTGGTTTGTATATTTCCAACAATGGATATAAAATTATCTCTCAAATACATTTTCCAACACTTGGCTATTTCCAATTTATAGTTTTCGTATTCAATAAAATTACCCAGTTGTTTGTATGTGGAGGCCAAGGTATGTAATACGGATCGATACAAATTATTTTGCCTTCCATAAGCCCTGTCAATGAGTGATTTTTGTTCGAGCAATATAGGTAGCGCCTCCTTTATCCTATCGAACTGAAACGAGATATATGCGTGTAAGTTTAAGGCATTAAGTTGATCCGATACCGTGTAATATCTATTTTTTTGGATATGAGTTTGATATTTATTAGCATATAAAACGGCCGAATCCAAATTACGCTGCTCCCAACGAGGATGAGCATATACATTGGCAATGGTTTTATATAAATCCTCAGAACCTATGAAGTAATTTTCAGCATTTTCAACAAGCCTTAAACCCTGTTTTGCAAGATTCACCGAAAGAGCAAAATTCGAATTTGATACCAACAATGAATATACGTTGAATGGAAAAATATTAAAGGGCGTATTTTCACCATAAATTTCCCTGTTCCAATCAATCGCTTTTTGAAAAGCGTTGTTTGCCGCTAAGGTATCTCCATAATCAAAGTAAGCCTCGCATAACTCCATGTAATTGAGAGCGCCTGTATAATCATTAATCGTACTTTGATGCAAAAGCTCAACAGCTAACAATGCATACGTTAATTGATTTTTTGTATCGGAGATATCCTTGAAGTGTTTTGAAAGTTCGGATACAACCCGAATTCTTTTCCTAAAGAAAATCGTGCTCGGATCTATATATTGTTCTTTCATGATCTCATTGATTATCAATAAAGTTTCAATGGATGCATTAAGTTTCGATTGAGCGTCGAAAATTTCTGTTTTAGCTAACATTGCACTGACAAGTTCCTCCGTAAAATATTTTAGGTTACCCTCACATTCCTTTATAATCTCATCCGCTTCTTGCTCTGCTTCTTTTAAGCGGTTCATATACATCAAAATTCGTACTCCTTCAATTCTGTTATTTAACACATATCGCCGAGAGAAAAGGTCATCCGATGTACTAAAAATCCCAATAACTTCTCTATTTACTTCCAAGGCAGACTCGTACTTTTTTACATTGGAATATGCAGTCACTGCAGCACTCAATATACTGCCAAAAAGCTGATGAGAAATTCTTTTACAACTGGAACATAATCGGTAATTTTCATAAATCGAAATCGTTTTCTCATACAAGTTGAGGTTATTATATCGAGTCGCTAGATAGGCATTTAAAAACAGATAGTTGAGTGTATCTGTGCTTTTATCCTGATCCAAAACATTTAAATACGCTAATGACGTTGAAATCACCAATTCATCATTATCGTGACGGATATGTTCTCGCAACGTACTATCTAGTTCAATAATTTTTTCAATTTGCTGTCCTGTGAACTTCGAAATAGAAATAATGAACAAGAAACAAAACAACTTTTTCATACTGGAATAGACAATTAGGGGATTACTCTTTGGAACGCGAACCTATCACCCAGCGGTTCAACAAGAGGAACTCTTCCAGCAGCAATGCACGCATGTCTTCACTGAAGACGGCTAATTGGCTTTCGTATTCGCTAATTTGTTGGGAGTATTCGAGTTTAGCATCAGCTTGAGGTACATAGAATAGGTTCTTGAAGGTATAGTTATCTGTTCCGATCTTGGCCTTGTACTCCCAAAAATAGGTTCCCGGCGTTAAATCCTTGATCCAAAATGCATAATTTTCACGGGAAAATCTCAAGGTATCTGTTCCGCCGAGTCGATACAAAGCAATGTCGGATTTCAAATTAAGATTGGGGCTTAATTCCAATAAAATGCTATCACTCAACACCTGAACACTATCCAAGGGATAAAAGGACATAGGGTCATCGCCCACTCCTCGGTGTGTTGCTCCTGCATTGCTTTTTTGAGCCACTTGCTGGCTGGTGGCGGCATTAATGAAGGCTTGGGTAAAATTAGATTTTCCATCCAGTTTTTTTTCCAATTGCTTGTAGGTATAGGTTTTGTTTTTCTCCAATTCAATTAATTGGGCTTGTTTTTTCGCAATGGCTTTTGTTTTTTCAGAAGTAAGCACTTTATCCGTGGACTTTAGAGATATCACTGCCCCTGCTTGGTATGTAGTCTGACCAATGGTTAAGCTGCCTTTTTTTACGAAGAGTTGTACTTGGCTAAAGGTCATGTTAACACATGCAAGTACTGCGATAAAGAATAATAGATTTTTCATAGTTCGGTAGGTTTTAATTTATGTTGAATCCAGCGATATAAAGGTGAAAAAATTTCCACCATTTCTTCAAAGACCAATAGTTGCAGCAAGGTGCTTCCCATTTCAATGTACCAATTGTATTGCATCTGATAAAGAACGACGAATAAGGCAGGTAAGCTCAAACCCAACATCAATAAAATATTCACAACCTTTCCCGCTTCTACAAATACAAGAAAATATAAGTATGCAAAAACAAAAAGTACGCCAAGGCATTTGAACCACCATGTTGCGGAAACTTCGGTAAACCGTACTTCCTTTCGCAATAGGTTATCGATAGCATTGGCATGGATTAATACCCCAGGCATGGACGGTGACCTAAAAATCATATTTTCATCCGAGGGTACGGAGAACTTATCTTCCAAATCATTTTTTATATCTCGCAGGGCTGTGCTTCCAAAATGACCAATGAGTACGATTTTACCCTTGAGCATACTCGCATCGGTGGCGTTCATGACTTCGCGGGCATTGAAAACAGGTACAACACCTGGTTCTGAAAAAGCTAACTCATTTACTGACTGTACGTTAAATGCGGTTGGTTGGTAATCAGGGGCTACATAATTGATCAAATAGGGATCGTCGGGAATTTCATGCTTAAGGCCGAATTTTTTCGCCATTTGCGCGGCAAACGTCCGTGATCCCCCCTCGTACCTGCGGACTGTTTGCGGTTCCTGAATTAAATTAACCGTTCCATACGTAGCATTTCGGATTTTTAAATGGTCTTTTCCTTGGGTATTTAAGGCTAAAACCACCTTGTTGTTTTCGGACAATTCTTGCACTAGCGCTGCAGTTCCCATGATTCTTTGATCCCTTGAAAAGGTATGATCAATGCCAATAACCTTGGCATCGTACAAGGAAACTACCTTAACTAAATCGGCCAATTCTTGACGAAACGTGAGCGGACCTAGATCCCCAGAATTGATCAGAATGACATCTGTTCCGGGAGCATGCTTCCGTGTTTGCGCGTTAATCTTGTAATGCAAATCATTTAGGCTCAAGTCATTGGCCGCATCCAATTCTAAGCGTGGAACATTCATTACATCCAAGCTCAAGGCTAAGTTGAGCACCCATCCAAATAACAGCATTAATACATAAAAAAACAAGAGCTTGAAAAACCGCTTATTGAATAACCAATATAACCCTGCTTTTAATTTCATGGATGTTTAACCGTTAAAATTATGAAACTTGCCAAACAATTACAACTTCCTCATTTCTTTTTATTCTTACATTTCTCATCGCGCTTATCCAGGCGTTCTATTTCTGCCGTGATGGATTGTGCGAGTTGCGCTACGAGTTCTTCCTCGGTTTGACCTTTTGATGACCGAAGGCTATTTTCATACCCCGAAGTTAAGAAAACTTCTACCTCACCCCCCAATCCACTTCCATGGTTTCTTGGCGCGAGGTGGGTTTTTGTTTGCCATTGGTGATTTCTTCTACCCGCTTTTCAGCGTATTGTTTTAAAGCATTCACTTTGAGTTCTTTGCCTTCGTTTTGTTTTAGGCATTCCAAAATACTATACGTGAACGCGCCGTTTTCGATGGTTTTTCCGTCTACGCTGATGGCTTCTAGTGCGCTTTCTTGTCCACCCGCGGCGGAGATAATGACCGAGCCGGTATTGTTGCGCACGTTCACAAACAGCTCATTCATTTTTTTGAAGTTACTTTTGTTTTCTTCTTCGAGTTTAATGATGACACCCTTCGTTTTGTTCTTATATTCTGCCAATTCAGAAGTTTCTTTTTGGGTTTCGGCTTGAGCCAATTCCTTTTTCAATACTTCCGTTTTGTCGTTTTCACCGCTGTTGCAGGCATCCAACAACAACAACTTTTGTCTCGCCGGAATGCCGTCCAGTAAACTCTCCCGTGCTTCGTCTTTTAAGCCTCTTGCTTTGGGGTTGTTAAAATCCACGTCGTGCATGGCCAGATAGAAGTTGAGGCTGTCGTCCAATAAACCGTGTGAACTGCACGAGATGATCACTTTGTCGTTGACGCTGGTTTTGTTCAAGTATTCTTTGAGTGCGAGGATGTTCTCTTTGTTTACTTGTTTGTCGGTGAACAGCTTCACTTCGGTGTTAGCACCGCCGAAACTCTTTGCCAGATCGGTAACATCTTTCACGCAGTATTTGAGGTTGTGCTCTGTGTCTTTAAATTCATTCACCCCTATTCCGATGTAATGGGTTTTGGCCACGATTTCTTTGTCTGGTGTGTAATTCACATAGGTCGGGTACTTAAAATTCTCCAAACCGAGTTCGTTCATCACGGATACCTGGATTTTGTTTTCGCCAAGGGATAACGGCACACTCACGGTGGTGTCCCACACCTGTTTTTTCAAATGCGCAATGGAGATGCCTGCTGAACCGTAAAGGGGTACTTCGTTGACAAACACGTTGAATCTGCGCAAAGCATATTTTGAATCATTCGCTGAAACGGTAATATCGAGTTTTCCGGCTTTGTTTTCGAAGGCGATGTTATCCGCGTCAACAATCTCTGCATTCGGAACCGCAATCTCACCTTTTCCTAGCTTTTCCTTATCCAAACCTAAGCGATCAATACGTTTTTCCCAGGATTGGCGGTAATTGGCAACCAACTCTTGGTCTGCTCCACCAAAATACTTTCCAATGCTATCCAAAACAATGTCAGGTCGGTTATAGACTGGATCGAGCTGCTCGAAGCCAATGACTTTTAAACTTGGGGTGACGTAATGCAGCATTTTGCTGGCATCCTTGGAACACATGTAGTAAGGAGAGTTGGGGAGTTTTACTAGCCAGTTGTTGTTTTCGAGTTGGGTATACTTATAAATCTGTTTATTCGTTTCTAAGTCAAATAGTAATAAACTGTTGCTATTATCAAGATAACAGATAAATTTCCCATTTGGTGAAATCTCAATGTGCCCTTTTACCGTTTCAGAAATGTCTAAATCTTTAATCCATGCCTTTGATCTTAGCCCAAATATATGTGCCTTATCCGTTGTAATTAACACAATGATACTATCCGTAAATTGAACTCTTATAACTTTATTGTTCTTTTTTAATTTCCAATTTTCAACTAAAAATGATTTTGATGGAAAATGCGAATTTGCATATAACATCTTGCGATCATTTGTAATAAAAACAAATTGTTCAAAATTGTTGTCGATAAAAATTTGATAATCTAATATGTCAAATGAATCACCAAATCTCCCTTCACTAATAAGGCCTAAAGATTTAACGTCTCGAATTTTCGAAACATCGCTATTATAATCTTTTTCGATAATTAGGGTCTCTTTTGAGTCAATCCATAGTTCATTATCTGAATTAAATATGATTTCCGAAGTAGCTAAATCAATAATAGAACTTGATGAGATTAAATAATTGTCATTTCGGCTAAATTTCAACGTACCAGGATAATCTGACATTTCAATTTCCTGAATTGGTCGAAATTCAGGATAACTAAAAATTAATGCTAAGCTTTGTCTTGAAGGAATTGCAATTTTATCTGAAGTTGAGTTAAAAGAAATTGGATCCCCATTACACCAGAAATTAATATTTTCAATGATTTTACCCTCTGCTGATAAGTCAATTGGCAATTGTTTAATATCTGTGTAACCCTGAATAATTATATTTTCGGAATTTGGGTCAAATTGAATAGAGGCTACAGTACTTATTTGTGGTTTATACTCGCCAACTAACTTCATTTTTTTTAAGTCAAATTGAACAGTTTGTCGAAAACCTCCAAAATAAAGGTAAGCCATATTTGGATCTTCATAAATGATGGTTGGAAAATTCACCTCTCCGTTACCATCAAATTGATTGGGACAAAATATTTCTTTTGTCTCCTTACTAAATAAATCATATTGTAAGAGACATTTAAATAAGGGCTCTTCAACAATTAAATATCCAAAATCACTAATATACCTTACGAACAGTTCTTCAGATAATTTCTCTTTAGTAATTTCTTTTGTTGATGTTTTAATGCTTAGCAGCTCATCTCCATTTTGAATGATAATAAAGTTAACCTTTGGAGAAAATAAAATAGTTGGTTCAATATATTCACCGGATTCAAAGTATAATTTTTTAAGTTTGGTATTCACAATTGGTTCATTTGAAAGCACGTTGGAAACCTTTAATTCATTTTGATTGATTGTCACTAAAATAGAATCTTTGAAATATGCAAACTCACCTTCGATTTCGGATTTCTTTATTCCCTTTATTAAATCATAAAGAATAACGTTTTCATCCACTTGTATATGTAAATACTCGGTTCCTTTAATATTTTGAATAGATTTAATATTATTCTCAAATTCGACTAATTTGTTTGATTTATTATCCTGCCCATATTCAAGGCGGAGAATTGAATTATCAACCTCGGCAAG
>CANHSL010000018.1 GCA_947463385.1 Flavobacteriales bacterium | reverse complement strand
GCCACGGTTCACGTGGCTTTTTTATCAATGCGTCAATGTTGAAATATTGTTATTCTTGGCAGCTGTTAAATTCTTTAGAATAAAACGTTGCGAATTCGGTGTCATCTATTAAAAATGGCTCAACAATAGAAAGTAACTTACATGCTTCCTTAGGATTTTGATTATCTCTTGTTTTCATGATTTGTGCAACCTTCATTGCGCCTAGTTTAAGTACCTTTAAATCAACCGTTGAAAGAATGATTTCATTGCCGAGCTCATCTTTATATCGTTCACCGTAGGCTGTTTTCTCATCCAGGTTAACAAACTTTTTAAGTTTTAGAATTTCGGTGTTCCAAAGAAGATTTGCTCCTTTTGAATCCTTTTTAAGGTATTTAAAATAACCCTGCATTAAACTTACGCAAACTGGTGCTGAGGTTGTTTGACTATAATAATCAATATACTCTACCAATTGATCATAACTTTCAGGATTTGTTTTTGGGTCTGCATCATAGTTTACCAAAATATTTTCATTCAATAAATATTGCTGCAGTTCATCTAAAAATCGTTGATGTTCATCATCCATGATAACCCCATTTTTATCTAGCTCCTTTGCTGCTGCAAAACTTGAAATGCAGTCTTCAATTGCCGTTTCAAAACGAGGTTCAGGATTACCTGACTTTACAAGACCTAAATATCCTTTTGCAAGAAATAAATTCGGTGTAGGGTCGTTAGCAAATTTCGGTTTTACAGTGTATTCAGAAGATTTTTCAACGAGTTTAACATAGTTAGGAACAGGTTTTTGAGCATAAAGTGCGGCTAATTCTGGAAAAACACTTCGTACCGAGATAAAATCTTCTACTTCTCCACTCACTTCGTTTTCGTCTTCTCCCGAAACAGCTACAATGGTTAATCCAATGCTGTAATTCCCGATTTTATTAAAGGAGATTTTAATCTTTTCACCGCTTAGTGTGGTGCCTTTGACAAGTTCCCATCCCTTTCCCGGTTCAGATGAGCCGTTAATTGTCCATGTGTAGGTTTTTTTGCCGTTAAGCGGTGTTTTTAGCGAGCTTTTAATTTCAATAATATTCTCAGCTTTGACTTCACCATTCACGGAAGGTTGCGCTAGGCGTTTGTCTGAACTAAAGGTAATGTCTTGCGCTAACAATGTATTAAAAACTGCAGTTAGAAGGAGTAAAAAAAGATATTTCATACGATTATAATTTGTTTTGCGTGTCCCAAATTCTATGCCGAAAATACAATTTAATTGTGACTTTTCATGAGGAGGGTTAAGATTTCAATCGCTGATTCGGCAAGTTTAGTACCTGGACCATAAATTCCAAATACTCCTGCTTCAAATAAATAGGAATAGTCATTCTTCGGAATAACACCTCCTACGACCACCATAATATCACTTCTTCCAACCTCATTTAATGCGTTTATTAATGCGGGCACGAGCGTTTTGTGTCCGGCTGCTAATGAAGAGACTCCCACCACATGCACGTCATTTTCTATTGCTTGTTTTGCAACTTCCTGTGGGGTTTGAAATAGCGGTCCCATGTCCACATCAAAACCTATATCTGCAAAAGCAGTTGCAATAATTTTAGCGCCACGATCATGTCCATCTTGTCCCATTTTGGCTACAAGAATACGCGGTCTTCTACCTTCTAATTCTGAAAATGTATTGCAAAGTGTTTGTGCTTCATTAAAGGTTTGATCTTTCATAGCAATTGATTTATACACACCTGAGATGGTTCTTATGTCTGCTTCGTATCTACCGAACTCCTGCTCTAAGGCCAGAGAGATTTCGCCTAAGGTACATCTGGCTAGGGCACATTCGACAGCAATTGCTAATAAGTTTTCTGAGGTTTTAGCGGCATGTTCTAAGCGTTTAAGTAGTTGGTCAACCCTGGCCTGATCTCTTGATGCTTTTAGTTGTGCGAGTTGTTCCACTTGTTGTGTACGTACTTTAGTGTTGTCCACTTCCAACAAATCAATTTGTGTTTCTTCAGCATGTTGGAAGCGATTTACACCCACAATAATTTCTTGTTCCGCATCAATTCTCGCCTGTTTCATCGCAGCGGCCTCTTCAATTTTTAATTTTGGAATTCCTTTGGCAATAGCTTTTGACATCCCACCAATGTTTTCGATTTCCAACATCAAACTGCGTGCTTCTTGAATAAGCTGATTCGTTAAGTGTTCAATGTGTTGACTTCCTCCAAAAGGGTCAATGAATTGGGTAACTCCCGACTCCAAAGCAATAAACAATTGGGTGTTTCGTGCAATTCGAGCAGAAAAATCTGTTGGAAGCGCGATGGCTTCATCTAATGAATTGGTATGCAATGATTGAGTTCCACCAAAAACGGCCGCATAGGCTTCAATCGTTGTCCGAGTAACGTTGTTGAATGGGTCCTGTTCGGTTAATGACCAGCCCGATGTTTGACAGTGTGCACGAAGTATTTTCGATTTGTCAGATTTAGGATTAAATTCAGAAACCAAGTCTGCCCAAAGCTCTCTCCCAGCCCTTAATTTTGCTACTTCAATTGGGAAATTCATTCCAATCGCCCAGAAAAAACTCAATCTTGGTGCAAATTCATCTATGCTCAACCCTGCTTTAATCCCTGTGCGGATATATTCAAGTCCGTCTGCAAGCGTAAAAGCTAATTCCTGTGCAGCCGTAGCACCAGCCTCATGCATGTGATATCCTGAAATAGATATGCTATTAAACCGAGGCATATGTTCGGACGTATACTTGAAAATATCAGCAATGATCCTCATCGATGGTTCCGGAGGATAGATATAGGTATTTCTCACCATAAATTCCTTCAAAATATCGTTTTGAATTGTGCCAGATAATGCAGATAAATCAACACCTTGTTCAATAGCGGCTCCTATGTAAAAGGCAAGAATGGGTAATACCGCGCCATTCATGGTCATTGAAACAGACATCTCATCGAGTGGAATTCCGTCGAATAACCGTTTCATGTCCTCAATCGAGTCGATGGCTACACCGGCTTTACCAACATCTCCTGTAACCCTAGGGTGATCGGAATCATATCCCCTGTGTGTGGGGAGGTCAAAGGCGACCGACAATCCTTTCTGACCAGCGGCTAGATTCTTTCTGTAAAAAGCATTGGATTCTTCTGCCGTTGAAAATCCTGCATATTGTCTGATCGTCCACGGTCTTATGGTGTACATAGAGGCATATGGACCCCGTCTAAAAGGCGCGATACCAGAATGCTGTGGTAATATTTCTTCGTGTGGAGGCGCATTTGGTATTCGAATCCCATCGATTTCTTTCTCCGTAAGTTTATCGGTTTCCCGACTCGTTAAATAGCTTATCCAACTCGACATATTAAATCGTTTCAAAAAATAAATAAGGAAGACCAAAGGCTCCAGTTTCTTTGTGACTATACGTTTGTTTTTCGCTCGGATTTACTAAGTAATTAATCCCAATAAATCGATCGCTCTGCTCGCTTATGCGCATTTGTCTCAGGGAAATAGTAGCTAGAATTGCTGCCTTCAGCTTGTCTTCAAATCCTTCCTTCAAGCTTAGTTCTTCCCACACCTTGTTACACAATTGGTGAATTAAATGGGTGCTAATGTAACTTCCTTTCATGAGCCCATTAAACCAATCTAAGTGGGATTCTTCTTTTAGAATGTGACCTATATTAATAGCCATCCTTCGAGATAATTCAGAAGAATCTTTTTCGAAAAATTGATCATATGGAGTAATACAGAGTTGATTTACACCAGCTACCAAAGCACATAGCGCTTCCGAAGATTGTCGTATTTGATTGGTGTGCAGTTCGCCAACGGATTTATTCCTCCATCCAAGCCGTGCTCTCAATGTTATGTTTAGGTCTTTACGTGCGTGTTTGGTTAATAGGGCTTCACTCAACCATTGAAAGGCGGTGATTTTTGACGCTTCAACAATGAAATTCTCTCCTACACCAAATTCTACCGTAATCTCTTGGTGTTGAGGAATTGTTGGGAGGTGTATTTCAAGTTCCTTGCATACATAGGACAGTTCTTGCCAAGCATTTGCCCCAACAGCATACAATGAAAATCCATCAATTCTTAACGAAGTATCTTTTTGAAATGTTGAAAATTCCACCGTGAAATTCGCAGGATTCCGTTGGCTTATCCATTGATTAATGTGAGCAAGGTCTTCCGAATTACGAACAATCAATCTGGTTTGGATGTATTCAAACAGTACGCCCTTAAATAACTGATCGAAATCAGGTAATTTATCCCAACAAATCAATAAGCCCTGAGTTCCTTGATTTAAATCTTTTAAAATTTCAATGTTGCTTTGCTTCGCATCATTAACCTTGTAAAAGCTATAAAATGTGCAAGACGTATTACTCGTATTCGAAAAATCAAAAGAAGGTAAGGACTCATTATTATCTGTAAACTCCCAGCGTAAGCCTTCAATATCAGACTGAAATTCACTTAACGTTTCTGATTTAAGTTCTTTTTTCAGTTGATTAACCCATTGTTCTTGTTGCGACATAGTTCAATTCTTGTCCCAAAGATACCATTCTTCGGCATTTGACACGAAACAAAAGATTGAAAGAAAACCTTATCTTTGTTACACTTGATGAGACCTTACTTACTATTCGTTGCACTTTTATGTTTCCTTGTTGCCTGTTCTTTAACGGCGAATCAGGAGAAATCGTTAAATCGAGCGATAATTCAATACCAAAATGCATACAATAAGGAATTAACAATTCTTGAAGTTTCCTTAACACACCCGTGCGTTATTGATGCACACTTATCCGATACCAGCAAATTAAAAAAGTTATTTGTTCATCAAGGAGCCTCTTTAGCCAATTATGACATTCAAGACATAGATAAGGATGGGGCACATATGAAGGTCAAATTAACATTTGATTATCTAAACGGTCAAGCAGAACCAAAGGATTCAAAAAAAACAATATATGCCTTATCTTCGAACCGCGGAGAATCTTGGTTTTTCTTGGATGCTTCGCACGTGAAATATTTAAATTGCAAACGTTATAAAAATAAATAAATGCACCGGATAGTTGTAATAGCATTGCTTGTAACGGGATACAGTTTTAGTCAAGGCTGGGCACCTGCAGGCAGTCGTTCAAGAGGTATGGGGGATGCTTCTGTAACCCTACAGGATGTTTGGGCATATCACCACAATCCGGCCTCTTTAGTTGGAGTAACAAAATTGGGAATCGGAATAGCCTATGAAAATCGTTTTTTATTGAAAGAACTTCAGACGCAATCAATAGCTGCAGCAATTCCGTTGAAAAAAGGAGTGCTTTCTGCCGGAGCACAGAGTTTTGGATACACTCAATTTAGAACCATGAAAGCAGGGGTTGGATATAGCCTTAAATTATCTGAGATTTTGGCGCTAGGGGTCCAGATGAACCTTCATCAAATTCGCATCGGACAAGGATACGGTAATGTGTTTAAGGCTACAGGGGAGGCTGGTTTATTGGCTCAAGTTAATCCAAAATGGCATATTGGGTTTGCAGTGGTTAATTTTTCAAGGGTGAAACTGAGTGCTTACCAAGAAGACCGTCTTACCACTGTTATGCGCTTGGGGTCTTCCTTTAAATTTTCAGATAAACTATTGGTATGTGTGGAAGGGGAGAAACATGTAGATTTTCCAATACGCGGAAAAGCTGGGCTTGAGTATAGTCCAATAAATCATTTAAGTTTTCGCACCGGATTCTCAACCCAACCCATTGAAGTAAATGGAGGGGTAGGGTATGCGTTCAAGGGCTTATATTTTCTAGATTTCGGCTCTGCCTTTACACAACAGCTCGGATGGTCGCCTAATGTTTCATTTACATATCGCTTGAAATGAGGCACTTTGTTGTTTTCGTAGGATTGCTTTTTTTTCCAATGAGTTTCTTTTTTGGTCAGGATAAGTCTGAAATCATACAACAACGCATAGAGTTTATTTCCGAACGTTTTCAATCGGAAAACATTGATCTTACGAATATCATTGAGCAATTAGACTTTTATTTTGAGCATCCAATAAATTTGAATTTCACGGATGGTGTGGAATTAGAGGAACTCGGTTTATTAACAACCGTTCAAATCAGTGATTTAGTTTTGCATCGCAAGTTATTCGGCAAGTTCATTTCTATTTATGAATTACAGAGCTTAAGTTATTGGGATTTAGAGACCATTCAGTTGGTGCGCCCTTTTGTTAAGGTTGATGATAAATTAGACAATATTCATATTACCTTTAAGGAGGCCTTAGAACAAGGGAAATACGAAGTCTTCTTGAGGTACCAGCCTACCGTGGAGCGCAAACAAGGGTATAATCAAGTTTCAGATTCAATGCTTCAAGCAAGTAATAATTATTACTGCGGGAACAGCGATCGATACTATACCCGTTGGCGTTATACGTACAAGACAAATATCAGTATTGGGGTCACTGCAGAAAAGGATGCGGGTGAACAATTTTTCAGAGGCGCGCAAAAAAATGGCTTCGATTTTTACTCAGCACATGTTTTTTTCAAAGGTGGAAAATATGTTCGAGGAGTTGCGCTAGGGGATTATCAGGTTCAAATCGGACAAGGCGTTGGGTTTTGGTCGAGCTATGCATTTGGTAAAACAGCCGATATTGCAACTGCAAAACGAACGGCGATCCCCTTGCGGGCATATACTTCAGTGGATGAAAGTAGGTTCATGCGCGGAGCCGCTGTGGAGCTGGGGTATAAGAACCTGGGCTTACTCCTGTTTTCCTCAAGCAAGAAGGTTGATGCCAGTACAATTGCCGATTCTACCTTTGAAGATTTGGAGTTCATCTCTACCCTCGACTTATCTGGATTGCATCGCACGAATCGGGAAATCTCAAAAATGAACGGACTTCGTGAGAACATTCTAGGGGCTAACCTTAATCTGAAAAAAGGCTTGTTTAAAATAGGGTTATCTGGTGTTTATCAAGGATATGATAAGCCTTATTTGAAGGATGTAAAAGTGTACAATCAGTTTGATTTTCGTGGACAACATCATTTCAATTCTGGGGTTGACTATTCGTATAATTTTAAAAATATTGCGCTCTTTGGCGAAGTATCGAAGGCATTTAATGAGCAATTAACGCAATGGAATTCAGGTTGGGCAATGATGCATGGCGCACTAATCTCCTTGGATTCTAAGGTTAGTATGGGCTTGATTTACAGGGATTATCAACGCGATTTTTATTCCTTTTACAATGCAGGGTTTTCAGAGGGAAGCAATACCCAGAATGAACGGGGATTGTATGCCGGTTTGAAAATGAAATTTAACCCAGCGTGGAGCTTAAATGCATATATGGATGTTTTCAAGTTTCCGTGGATGAAATTTGGAGTTGATGCCCCCAGTCAAGGGCATGAGTTCTTGATTCAGCCTATTTACAAACCGAATAAAATTTTTGAAATTTATTTTAGGTTCAGACAGCAATTACGAGAAAAAAATAGTTCGATATATGCCGGTGCTGTTACGCCAATTGAACCCTTCGTGCAGCGTAATTATCGCTTAAATCTCTCGTACGTTATCAGTGAGGCATTTACCTTTAAAAGCAGGGTAGAGTTTCTTACAATAAATAGTCAGAGTAAGGGATTTCAGCACGGTATGTTAATTACTCAGGATTTACTTTGGAAGCCAAAAAGCTCCCCCGTTGATCTATCCATAAGATATGCCTTGTTTGATACCGATGGATATGATACACGAATTTATTCTTTTGAGAACAACGCCCTGTATGTCTTTGCTGTTCCAGCATACTATTACCAAGGAAGCCGTGCGTACCTCTTGTTTAGGTATTCTTTTTTACGTCATTGCGACCTTTGGGTCCGATACGGAGTGTTTTTATACAACAACCGATTTGTTATTAGTTCCGGCGCTGAACAAATCAATGGAAGTAGAAAATCTGACTTAGTAGTTCAACTAAGAATTTCACTTTAATTTTTTTTTGTTACGTAGTTGAATGATTTGCGTTATCCAAAATATCAGGACTGCAAGCCTGTATTGTTTAACCCTAAATCTAAGTAATTATGTCAGCTTCTCTCCTTTATTTTGACAGGTTCGGAAAACCAGAAGATGAATTAGCAATCATTGAACGTGCAAAACGAAACCCTGAGCATTTTGCGCCCTTGTATAAAAAATATCACGAGGCAATTTTTAGATACGTCATCAAGCGAGTAGATGAAGAAGAGTCAGCATATGACATCACTTCATGCGTATTCATTAAAGCGCTAACCAACTTGCCTAAATATGAATATCGTGGCATTCCATTTTCTTCTTGGTTATTTCGAATTGCTAAAAGTGAACTTTATCAGTCGTTTCGTGATAAAAAGGCACAGCGTACGGTAAGTATTGATTCAATGCAATTAGGAAAGGTGATGGAAGAGTTTCAGATGGATGAATCCGAGCACAAAAGAGATGTACTTTTGAAGGTTCTTCCTTTGTTAAAAGAGAACCAATTGCAGCTCATTGAAATGAGATTTTTTGAGAAAAGATCCTTCAGAGAGATGGGGGAAATCTTGGAATTAACCGAAAACAACGCAAAAGTAAAAACATTTAGAGCCTTAATTAAGCTTAAAGAGCTCTATGCAAAACATAATAATCAAAAATAACACGGTATGATTAAACTTCTAATTGACAGACAGTTGCCATCAAGCGAATCCATTGCTACACGTAGAAATTTCAATGAAATCCTTGATGCTTTACCGAAGAAAAAAACAATCAATAGCCCCTGGTTTTATGGGGCTATTGGTTTTTCTACGGTTTTCTTATTAATTCTTTTAAACTTTTTTGTATAGAAAACAGTTACTTTTACTATCTTAGCATCATGAATAGAATTTATGTAAAATTCATAGTGCTGCTTTGCATATTGCTTGGTTATAATGCTACAGCTCAACGCATCAATTTTAATACCCAAAAAAATTGGTCCCTCAACAAAAAAGAGCTCTTAATAAGCTTTGGTCCAACGCAGTTTTTGGGGGATTTGGGTGGTGCTAATTCTTCAAATTATGACTATTCGTTGAAAGATTGGGATTGGCAAGCGCTCGGTGGAAATGCAGGGATCGGATATCGGTTTCGTTTTCACCCGAAGTTCGCAACAACCAGCAACTTAAGTTATTTAATGTTGCGTGGGGATGACAAATACTCTGAAGAGTATGTTAGGTTTCATAGAAATTTACATTTCCGAACGCACATGATTGAATTTCAACAGCGTTTCGAATTTATTTTATTTTCAGTAGAAAAATTCGCTCCTGCGTACAACCTTCCAGGGGCTCGAGGAGGAAAACGAAGGAATCAACAATATTATGTGTTCGGTGGAGTAGGCGCTTCTTTTTTCATTCCTCAAGCTAAATATCAAGACAGTTGGGTTGCGCTGCGTCCATTAAAAACAGAAGGGCAGGCAAAACCATATTCGCCAATCGCTTTCACCGTGCCTGCAGGTTTTGGATTTAGAGTAGGATTGGGCGCTCAATGGAGAATTGGCTTGGAGGCAACATACAACATGGTTTTTTCTGATTATGTGGACGATGTTTCTACGGTATATGCAGATCCTAATAGCTTTAGCGATCCTACCGCAGCCTTTTTATCAAATCCATCTGATCCGTCAATAACTGTCGGAGTTCCCAATGGAAGTATTGGAGGTTATAATTGGTTTGGAGCAGGATATCAACGTGGAGATAACAAACAACGAGATTCATATTATCGATTAAATATAGTTCTTGCAAAGAATTTGACTTACAAGGATTATGGCCGTCAGCGCATTAAAACCACGGGGACAAAACCAAAAGCAAAGAAAATACGCTAATTTGATGTATCGATTTTTTCGGTCTCTGCTTTTTCTTCTTTCCCCTGAGCGAGCTCATTATGTTTCCGTTAGCTTGATTAAGTTTGTCTTAGCTGTTCCTATTTTAAGGAAGCTATTAAAATCGAAACCTGATAATCCTTTGTTAAATCGAACCTTGTTCGGTTTGAAGTTTTCCAATCCGATAGGTTTAGCCGCTGGTTTTGATAAAGATGCACGTTGTTTTCAAGAAATGGGTGCTTTAGGTTTCGGTTTTGTTGAAATCGGTACCGTTACGCCTTTGCCGCAAGCAGGCAATCCGAAACCAAGACTTTTTCGTTTAAAATCAGATCAAGCCATCATTAATCGCATGGGCTTTAATAACGAAGGTGTAATTAGTGTTGCAAAACGCTTGGCAACACGTGATGCTGCATCTCATTTGATCATAGGCGGAAATATTGGAAAAAATAAGTGGACTCCAAATGAAAAAGCCAATGAAGATTACTTGAAAGTGTTTACTGAATTATATTCGCATGTTGATTATTTTGCAGTAAATGTTTCATCACCCAATACGGAGAATTTAAGAGCTCTTCAGGATAAAGAGCCCTTGTTGAACCTTTTAAGCGCGCTCAAAAATCTAAATGTAAAACTGGGCTCACCCAAACCTATTTTACTTAAAATTGCGCCGGATTTAAGCAATGAACAATTGGATGATATTGTAGAAATTGCGCGGACTTTACCTTTAGATGGAATAATTGCAACAAATACTACCATTAGCCGAAATGGACTAAATGCTTCATCGGAAATAATTTCAAGTATTGGTGCCGGTGGGCTTTCTGGTAAACCAATCACTGCACGTTCTACGGAGGTAATTAGATATCTACATAATCAATTGGGAGAGTCTATACCCATTATAGGCGTAGGAGGAATTCACACCAAAGAGGATGCCTTAGAAAAATTAGCGGCTGGTGCTTCGTTGGTACAATTGTATACAGGGTTTATTTATGAAGGTCCTGCATTAATATCGGATATCAAGCAAGCATTAATCAAAGGTGGATAATGCTCGAATTCATATAACAGAGTGCCCACGAGATGCAATGCAGGGAATCAATGCCTTTATTCCTACGCATCTGAAGGTTGAGTATCTAAATGCCTTACTCAATTGTGGTTTTGATCGCTTGGATTTTGGGAGTTTTGTCTCTCCTAAAGCTATTCCTCAACTTGTCGATACCGCAGAAGTTATTGGACAATTGATTCAATCCGAAACTAAATTGTTAGCAATCATTGCGAATGAAAAAGGAATGGAACAGGCGCTTAGTTTTGATCGGATTTCATTTCTCGGGTATCCGTTTTCTATCTCAGAACAGTTTCAGTTGAGAAATACCAATACGAGCATTCAAGAATCTAAAATTCGCTTAAAGCGAATGGTAACGGAAGTTCATTCAGCAAAGCGCGAGCTCATGCTCTACCTTTCAATGGGTTTTGGCAATCCATACGGAGATCCATGGTCGGTTCAGGTGATCTTAGATTACACGAAGGAATTGCATGAAGAGTTAGGGATTACCCACATCGCACTTTCTGATACCGTAGGTGCCGCCACGCCCGAGGTATTAAAGGAAGTTTTTGAAGCGGTTTCCATCAATTTACCCTCGATAGAAATTGGAGTACATCTACATACTGTTCCCAATAACGCTACAAAGCTTATTGAGTCAGCCATGAGCGCGGGTTGCCAGCATTTCGATAGCGCAATGATGGGAATTGGGGGTTGTCCAATGGCTACCGATGTTTTAACTGGAAATTTAGCAACTGAAACCTTGATTGATTTTTGCGTTAAACAACAGATTAACACAGGAATCGATATGAATGCTATCTCCCAGGCCCAAGAAAAAGCAGCATCAATTTTTAATTTTTATCATTAAATGAAACAAAATAAACAGGATAGCCCAAAAGGCGGAGTTATGGTGAATAAAAAGTTGATTATAGGGATCGGAACGCTCATTTTATTGGCTTTGGTATCAGTCCTTTGGTTTTGTAATTCCAGTAATTCCCCTAAGCCGATTGAAAAAAAATTAGCTAAGCAAGAAATATATACGGATTTTGGATTAAATACATTTAGCAGTGAAATAGAATTAAAACTGCTAAAAGAATTGAGAATTTGTGATACCACTCGGGTGGGCGATGAATTTGGTGCTTGTTCACCTAAGTTCTTTAAGTTTTTTAAATTGAGTAAAGATAAACCTATGCGTGATGGGTTTATGCTCTTAATTAATGGTATTGCTTTTCAAGATCCTGAAGCAAAATTCCCTATTCGTCGCTTGCTAATTTTTGAACGTGAAGGCGGCAAGCTTGTGGCGGTTAATAAGTTTAAAGGGAATTTAATTGAAACGCGAGAAGTTAAGGATTCTCCCTATCAAGATATTTTGATTCGATTTAAACTGGATCAATATAACGAAAAGTATCATGTGCTTTATACATGGAATAAGAACCGTTATCAATTAAAACAATGTGAGAAATTGGTGTATTGGGATGAGGCTCAAATGAAGTTTGTAGGGGGTACGGTATTAGCTTCTAAAATGGATTCCGTTTCACGAGAAGTTGAAAAAATTCTGGTAGAAGAAAACCTTGTTTTTTAGAAATCCTCGATTGCTCCCAAACCAAAGAGCGCAAAGTCCAATTTACTTGGATCATTCGGAATCAGTTGTTTAGCAAATTCATGTAATAGTTGACTGCTTTTCCAATCGTTTTGTGTTCGTTCTAAAACACCAAGCTTTCTAGCGATATTTCCTGTATGTACGTCCAGTGGAATGTGTAAATCCATAGGCGACAGTGTTTTCCAAAGACCAAAATCTACCCCTTTGGCATCCGAGCGCACCATCCAGCGTAAATACATGTTAAGGCGTTTGCATGCACTATTTATCATTGGATTTGAAAGGTGCTTTGTGCTTCTTGAAAGATGTGGCGTTTGAAGCATGGTGTTTCTAAAGTTGCTTATTGCCACATGAATTCCGTCAGATGTTTTTTTACTAAAGGTCGCTTCTAAACCATCTGCTTCATATATACGTTTTAGGGCTTGAATAAAAAACACTAAATCCTCTCCCGAAAAGGTCCGATGCACGAAATCTATCCTTCGGGTTGGATTGAAATTCATTATAAAGTCATGTGGTGATTCGCCAAAAATAGTGACAAGCTTATTTCCGCTTTTTATAATTGATTTTCGATTTCCCCATGCTATTGTTGCTACCAAAAGCCCTATAATTTCAATGTCTTCTTTCCGTTTGAATTGATGAGGGATTGAAATGGGGTCGTCCTCGATGAAACTTAGGTTTTCAAATTGATTTGCCTTCGCAAGAAGGAATTCGGTTAGTTCACTTGCGGTCATACCATCAGTCCATCCTGCATTTGAAGCATACGGTCCGCTTGTTGAGCTAGGTGTTGGTTGTGCGTTACAATGACAAAGGTTTGGTTTAGTTCCTCTCGCAGCTTGAAGAATAATTCATGTAACTCATTTGCATTTTGAGTGTCGAGATTACCAGATGGCTCGTCAGCAAAGACAATATTGGGTTGGTTTACTAACGCTCTACATACGGCAATCCGCTGTTGTTCCCCGCCGGAAATTTCATTCGGCCTGTGGCTTGCTCGATCTTGTAGCCCTACTTTTTCCAAAAGAGAAAAGGCCCGCTCGCGCGCTTCTTTTTTTGATAATCCTTGAATCATTGCCGGTATCATAATGTTTTCTAAGGCATCAAATTCAGGGAGGAGCTGATGGAATTGAAAAACAAATCCAATTTTACGATTTCTAAATTTTGCAAGTTCTCGTTGTGATAATTTAAATGGGTTAATCCCATCAATAGTGAAGGTTCCATCGTCTGGACGATCAAGGGTACCCAATATTTGCAACAGGGTCGTTTTTCCCGCACCCGATGATCCAACGATCGATACAATCTCACCGGCATTTACTTCGAGTGAAATACCTTTAAGGATTTCAAGCTCACCATATTTTTTTGTAAGATTTACCGCCTTAAGCATTATTGTCTAGATGTAAATCATGACCCATTCGATCACGTTTGGTTTTTAAATAAGCATGATTATGTAGGTTTCCAGGAACTTCAAGCGCAACATTTTCCACAATTTCAAGCCCATAACCAATTAATCCGGTTCGTTTCTTAGGGTTGTTAGACATGAGCCTCATTTTAGTTATCCCTAACTCCCGTAACATTTGAGCTCCAACGCCATAGTCACGTTCATCGGCTTTAAAGCCAAGTTCGATATTGGCTTCTATAGTGTCCATGCCTTGTTCTTGTAGTTTGTATGCTTTCAGTTTATTTGCAAGGCCAATTCCTCGTCCTTCTTGGTTCATGTATACAATTACACCTTTCCCTTCCGCTTCTATCATCTCCATCGCTTTATGTAATTGGGGTCCACAATCACACCGGCAAGATCCAAAAATATCCCCGGTTAAACAGGAAGAATGAACTCTTACTAACACCGGTTCATCTTTTTCCCAAGTTCCTTTTACTAGCACCAAGTGATCTTGATCGGTGTTTTTATCTTTAAAGGCATGCAATTGAAAATCCCCAAATGTTGTTGGAAGGTTAACATCTACGATGGGTTCAACATGCGTTTCATGCGCGATTCGATACTTGATTAGTTCCTCGATGCTGATGATTTTTAGGTCAAATCGCTTAGCGATTTCAACCAATTGAGGAAGTCGAGCCATGGTGCCGTCTTCATTCAAAATTTCTACTATTACTCCAGCTTCTTCAAACCCAGCCATTCTGGAAAGATCAACCGCCGCTTCTGTATGTCCGGCACGTCGTAATACACCACCCTTTTTTGCACGTAAGGGAAAAATATGACCGGGCTTACCCAGTTCTTCTGGGCGGATATTTTCATCGATTAGGGCTAAAATTGTTTTCGAACGATCACTTGCGGATATTCCCGTTGTACATCCATGACCGATTAAGTCAATACTAACCGTAAATGGTGTTTCATAGGCCGCCGAATTATTGCGAACCATCAATTCTAAGCCTAATTCATCGCAGCGGTCTTCACTTAACGGTGCACAAATCAACCCTCTGCCGTGGGTAGCCATAAAATTTACAACTTCCGTTGAAGCATTTCTAGCGGCTGTTAAAAAGTCTCCTTCATTCTCTCGATCCTCATCATCAACAACGATGATTACTTTACCATTACGAATTTCTTCAATGGCCTCCTCAATGGTATTTAATTGATATGACATTATGCGTTTTGGGGTATGTGTTTAAGTGTTTCAAGTAGGTAGGACCAGAATTTTTGAACGGAAGATATTTGTACTTTTTCATCCGGCGAATGTGCTGCTCGGATGTTTGGTCCGAACGAGATCATTTCAACTCCAGGAAGATGTTTGCCAAGAATACCACATTCTAATCCGGCATGACACGCTTTTACATGTGGTGCTTCATTAAAAAGTTGCTTGTAAAGATTCTCCATCACGGTGAGAATGCTAGAATTCCGATTTGGTTCCCAACCTGGATAATCACCGCCTTGTTCTACGGTAGCACCCATATTTTCGAATGCTGATCGAATGGCCATGCTCACTTCTGTTTTCGTGCTTTCTACCGAACTGCGTTGCAGGGATTGTGTGGTAAACGTTCCTTCATGGATTATAATGCGCGCTAAACTGGAAGAAGCCTCTACCAAATCCTTTATTTGAGGACTCATGCGGAATACTCCGTTATGAACAGCGCAAAGCGTGTTTAAGATTTTTGTGCAATCTGAATCAATCATTGCATCACCACTACTCACTACGGATTCAATTTCGAACGTATGCTCCGGTTCTATGCTGCTGTATTCTTGTTTAATATGTGCAATGGTTTCAAGTAGTTTTTCCCTTGCTTCCTCGCTATTCGCAACAGCGATTCTACATGTGGCTTCTCGTGGGATTGCATTTCGTAGACTCCCACCATCAAATGAAATTAATTGAATTGGGCTTGTTTGTTTTAATTCCCAAAGCAATCTAGCCATCCATTTATTGGCATTTCCACGGCCCTTGTCAATGTCCATGCCTGAGTGTCCACCGACTAATCCGCGAAGTTTTATTTTAAGAACTTCCCAACCGTTATGAATGCTAGTTTCTTGGTACGTGTACGAGGTGTTCGTGTCAATTCCTCCCGCACAACCAATGGAAAGTTCATCGTCATCCTCGGTATCTAAATTGAGTAATATCTTACCGTTTAGTAAGGTTCCATCGAGTTCTTTGGCACCGGTCATTCCGGTTTCTTCATCTATTGTAAAGAGGGCTTCTAGCGCAGGGTGGGCAATATCATTTGATTGAAGTAAGGCCATGATTGCCGCAACACCAATTCCATTATCGGCACCTAGCGTTGTTCCTTCGGCCAATACCCAATCTCCATCAATGCGCATTTTTATGCCTTCTTGATCAAAATCAAATACCGTAGTTTCATTTTTCTGATGCACCATATCCAAATGGGATTGCAGGATAACGGTAACTCTATTTTCCATGCCAGCCGTTGCTGGTTTCTTAATGATCACATTCCCAATCGCGTCTTCGAGCGTCTCCAAACCAAGACCTTGTCCAAAGTCGAGCATGAATTTACGAATACGCTCTTCTTTTTTTGATGGACGTGGAACTGCGTTTAAGTCAGCAAACGAACGCCAAAGGGCCGCAGGTTCTAAAAGATGTAAAGCCATGATTATGGGAATTTAGGAAATTGTTGAAAGTCAGGATCACGTTTTTCAAGGAATGCATGCTTTCCTTCTTGCGCTTCATTTGTTAGATAGTAAAGTAAGGTAGCATCACCCGCTAACTCCATTAGCCCGTGTTGACCGTCTAACTCGGCATTCATGGCACGTTTAATCATTCGGATAGCCAATGGACTTCGTTTCATGATGGTTTTACACCATTCTACGGTAGTGTTCTCGAGTTCGGCCAAGGGTACCACTTTATTTACCATGCCCATTTTTTCCGCTTCTTCCGCCGTATATTGGTTACATAAAAACCAAATCTCCCGCGCTTTTTTCTGTCCGACATGACGAGCAAGGTATGACGAGCCGAAACCACCATCAAAGCTTCCGACTTTTGGACCTGTTTGTCCGAATCGTGCGTTTTCAGAGGCAATGGTTAAGTCACAAACTACGTGAAGTACATGTCCTCCGCCGATTGCGTAACCATTTACCATGGCAATAACAGGCTTTGGTAAAGAGCGAATGGCTTTGTGGATATCAAGCACATTCAATCGAGGCACGCCGTTTTCGGAGATATATCCTCCAATTCCTTTAACGTTTTGATCGCCACCGGAACAAAATGCTTTGTCACCTGCTCCAGTAAGCACCACAACGCTAATGTCATTACGTTCTCTACAAATATGTAAGGCATCAAGTATGTCCATATTCGTTTCTGGACGAAATGCATTGTAAACTTCCGGTCTATTTATGGTGATTTTTGCAATCCCTTCAAAAAACTCAAATTTAATGTCAGTATATGTCTTTATTGGAACCCAAGTTCTCATGGCGTTATTTTTTACAAAGGTAATAACAAACTACGAAGGGTAGGGTTTAGATTTTTCGAAATTATAGCTACAATCGCGCCTTTTATCGAATAATAATTTCATCCATGAAAATCCATGGAGCACTTCCTTCGCCAGGGAATCCTACGGGTATCGTTTTTGGCCCAGTTATTTGTAGTCGAATGGTTTGTGTTTTATTTTTGAATCGAATGACTGTTCGTTCAGAAGCAATATTCACAAATTTGGTTCTACCGCTATCCATTGTTATCTTAACCTCGTTCGGAAGATGAATCCATGATGAAGGTTCGTATAAATACCCAAGTTCTAGGCCTTTTATTTTTCGTTTTTCTTCCAAACCCACCTTAATTTCAATGGTATTCGTATCAAAACCAACCCATTGATAGCCTCGCCACGGGCGCGCTCCAAATTGGCCATCCACAAGGGTTAAATCACCCGAATCATAGCGACTGTTAGGCGGTGTGATGTACGTAACGTTTGCACCCAACCCTTGGTGTTCAATTATGCTTAACGAATCGGCACAGCACGGAGAGAAATAGGTGAATTTTCGCTGAATTGATTTTTTTTGTGGTCGGTTAAATGGGAGTTTTTTGCCTTGTGACAACCAAATTCCTTCTTCACGCATAGGAAAGCTCACCACAACGGATTCGTTGGTATCTTTGAATTCAAAACTAAGGGATATTCCATAGGGTTCTCGTTCAAATTTTATATCAGGTTTCATAAAGCTCAGTGAAACATTCGTGTTCAAGATTGGACCCATTAGCCTTGGGATGTGATATGTTTTAAGTACACTCTCAAAGTCTTTGTAAGGCGCTTTAGTTCCGCCCCAAAGTCCTTGACTTAAGGCAATAGCTCGTGGATAGGTCATATATGTAAGTTGGTCGAATGTTGGGATATACTCGGTCCAAAGGTTTGCTTGCCCACCCAGGATGAAACGTGCTTCATAGTCTTTGAGTCCTTCAGGAATCGGATTGAATTCATACACTTTTTCAAGTGGCGTGTACCCTCCGATGGCTAAGGGTTCTGAAACTGATTTTCCTTGATAATGATCGAAATAACAGTGAGACCCAGGACTCATGACAACAAAATGACCTTGTTTGGCGGCAGCAATACCGCCTTCTGTTCCACGCCAAGACATAACCGCAGCGCCCGAGGTAAGTCCACCTTCAAGAATTTCATCCCATCCAATTAATTTGCGGTTGTGGGCCTGAAGGTATTGATCCATCTGACCTATAAAATAACTTTGAAGTTCGTGTTCGTCCGCTAGGGCCAGGGTTTTAATGGTGGCTTGGCACCTTGGGCATTGTTTCCATCGCGTTTTCGGTACTTCGTCTCCACCAACATGAATGTATGGACTCGGAAATAACCCCATTACTTCATCCAAGATGTTTTGTAGAAATAAGATGGTGCTATCCTTTGTACAGAATACATCGTCAAACACCCCCCACACGCCGGGCACAGCTTGTTTGTTTCCGTTGCAAGAATATTCAGGATACGCGGCAAGGGCAGCTCTGGCATGTCCGGGCATTTCGATTTCAGGTACCACGGTAATTTGTCGTGCCGCCGCGTACGCTACCACTTCTTTAATTTGTTCTTGGGTATAGAATCCGCCATAGCGCGTGGTGTTCCAGGTGCGAGGGAACGTGGAATAGTGGTTTTCAATGGTGCTGTCTCGCCATGCCCCAATACTCGTTAATTTCGGATACCGTTTGATTTCAATTCGCCACCCTTGGTCGTCGGTTAAGTGCCAATGAAACATATTGAATTTATACATCGACATGAGATCGAGGTATTGTTTAACTTCTTCCACACTGAAAAAATGCCGAGAAACATCCAAGTGTAATCCTCTCCAACTAAAGGATGGATAATCTTTAACGAAAGATACCGGAATGCTAAACCGCTTGCCATCATCAACCAGGGTTATCAATTGAAAGAAGGATTGTAAGGCATTGAAACAAGAGGATTCACTGGTATATGTAATTCTGATTTGATCCGTATTTACATTAATGGAATAGGACTCCGGATAGCCTCCAGTGAGTTGTTGAAATGTGATAAACCCATTGTTCGGCATTAATTCCACCAAAGAAGGATCAGGTAGATATAATTTAGCGATTTCAGGAAGTACAGCAGAAATATTTTTCGGAAGATTTTGGGTGTTAAAACGCAAGGTATCACACAAAAGAGATGACTTATTTGTTCCGCCATCAATATAGGTTACCGGTCTTGGCAGAATAGGACAAAGCGCTTGAGCGTTAAGGTTAAGGGCGGAAAAAAGTACCCCTAGGAAGATTATAATTCGCATGGGGTAAAAATACGGCAAATTATAAAAGAAAAAGGCCGGATGCCCGGCCTTAACTTAGTTTTTGTGAATCAATGGAAACTTAAGTTTAGTTTTGTTTTGCTCCAAGGATTTACTATAGTTCAGCAAGAAAGTGATGACGCTTTCTGGTGCTTGTGCTAAGCGATTGGAATTGATTACACGCTTTACATTTTTGTACTTTTCAGTCATAGGCTTATTTTTACCCAAAACGATGCATCGCTCATATTATTGCCTTGCATGTTATTTTCACATTATTTTTACCTTTGTGAACCATCAACAACCAAATGTAACCATGAATGCACTTATAAAACCTGGGGTAGCGACCGGCGATCAAGTTCAAGCCATTTTCGCGTTAGCGAAGGAGAAGGGGTTTGCGCTACCGGCTGTAAATGTAACCAGTTCCTCTACCGTCAATGCTGTTATTGAAGCGGCTGCGAAATTGAATGCGCCTGCAATCCTTCAGTTTTCTAATGGGGGCGCACAGTATTTTGCCGGAAAAGGCTTGTCGAATGCAAACGAGAAAGCTGCTATTTTAGGAGGAATTTCCGGAGCCAAGCACATTCATGAAGTTGCTGAGGCCTATGGAGCAACCGTTATCTTGCATACGGACCATTGCGCTAAAAACCTGTTACCATGGATTGATGGCTTATTGGATGCGGGTGAAGTGTTTTTTGCGCAAACAGGTAAACCACTATATAGTTCCCACATGATCGATCTTTCGGAAGAACCGATCCATGAAAATATCGAGTTATGTAAACAATATCTTGCCCGGATGTCCAAAATGGGTATGACCTTGGAAATCGAGTTGGGGATAACTGGAGGGGAAGAAGACGGAGTGGATAATACAGGGGTGGATAGTTCGAAATTGTATACGCAACCTGAAGAAGTTGCCTATGCTTACGAAGAGCTAATGAAAGTTTCGCCACGATTTACAATTGCTGCTGCCTTTGGAAATGTACACGGAGTATATAAGCCAGGCAATGTGGTGTTGAGACCCATCATTTTAAAAAATTCACAAGATTATATCCAATCTAAATTTCATACCGGGGTAAATCCAGTTGATTTTGTGTTTCATGGTGGATCAGGTTCTACACTAGCAGAAATTCGTGAAGCGATTGGTTACGGTGTTGTTAAGATGAATATCGATACCGATTTGCAATTTGCTTTTACCGAGGGGGTTAGGGATTATGTGGTGAACAATGTGGAATACTTGAAAACCCAAATTGGGAATCCCGAGGGTGACGATAAGCCGAATAAAAAATACTATGACCCAAGAAAATGGATGCGTGATGGTGAATTAACATTTATAAAACGCTTAGAGCAATCATTTTCAGATCTAAATAACTTGAATACCTTAATATGAGTTGGTTTAAAAGAAATAAAGAAGGAATCACCACCAAAACAGAGGAGAAAAAGGAAACTCCCGATGGCTATTGGACGAAATGTTCCAATTGTAAAACGCTTTACATTACAGATGATCTAGCAAAGAATAACTTCGTGTGTGAACGGTGTTCTCATCATGAACGTATTGATGCAGAATCTTATTTCCATTTGATATTTGACGATGGAAAATATACTGAATTAGATCGGGATATGATTTCAGGGGATCCGCTAGAATTTCAAGATACGAAGAAATATACGGACCGTGTAAAAAGTACCCAAAAGGCAACAGGCTTAAAAGATGCTTTACGTTCCGCGTATGGAACCCTTGACGGACAAAATTTAGTAATCGCTGCCATGGATTTTGGATTTATTGGCGGTTCGATGGGTAGCGTGATGGGCGAAAAGATATCTCGGGCAATAATGAAAGCTATTGAACTAAAAGCTCCATTTATGATAATCTCTAAATCGGGTGGTGCACGAATGATGGAAGCAGGGTATTCATTAATGCAAATGGCCAAAGTGTCTGGGAATTTAGGATTGCTCTCTGAAGAAAAATTGCCTTACATCTCCTATTTAACCGATCCAACTACGGGCGGTGTTACTGCTTCTTTTGCCATGCTTGGGGATATTAACATTGCAGAGCCTGGAGCTTTAATTGCCTTTGCAGGACCTCGTGTTGTAAGAGAAACCATCGGTCGAGATCTACCTGATGGATTCCAAACATCTGAGTTCCTATTAGAGCATGGATTCTTGGATTTTATTATTGACAGAACTGAAATTAGAGCAAAATTAGGTCAAGCCATTCGGCTGTTCATGAATTAATGAAATTCACCAAACTTACGGACGATAGTTCTTGGTTGATTGAAACTGCCAATTTTTCCTTGGTGATTGATCCGTGGTTTACTAATCAACAAGTGGATGGGTATCCTTGGTTTTCTTTACAGCAACGTGCGCAGACCTATGGGCCATTTAATTTTCCTACGGATAAGCCCTTGGTGATTTTTGTTTCTCATCCGTTTTCAGATCATTGCCATAAAGAAACCTTATGCTCCTTCCCTAAAGAAACCTTGCTGATTGCGGAAGATAGAGCGTTTAAAAAAATTCAAACTTGGAAGCACTTCGATGCGCTTAAATCACTCTCAGAATCCCCGTTTTCATTAAAACAATGCACGAAAGTTAGCTTGTTTAATCAAACGCATCATGCCTTTGAGTTAAATATAGAGGGGAAAACTATTCTTTATGCACCGCATGGCGTAAGCGCTTTGCAAGATATCCCACCAGTGGATGTGTTAATTACCACTACGACAACCTATAAATTACCGTTTTTTCTTGGCGGAACGGTGAATCTCGGACTCAAGGAAGCTAAGGCGGTATTAGCTAAAACAGGCGCTAAATTGGTACTTACCACCCATGATCAACAGAAAGAAAGTAAGGGATTGGTGGGCTTGTTTGCCAGACCTGTTTATGAATATGACGATTCATTTAAATCGTTGAACGCAGGAGATTCTCTAGCGCTTACTTAGTTTGTTTAATGTGATCTGGCGTTGCGCATTTGCTTTGAAAGTGGTAACACCATCAATCCGTTTTTTTAAGTGCTTCAGGGAGGATTCTTCAACCCGCTTGCGCCAAAGAATATAGCTGCTTCGTTTGAGTTGTTTGCGCATGAGTGCCCGAACTTCACTCTCTGTTAAATTGAATTGTGCCTTGATGGCATCAAAAGGGGTTCGGTCCTCCCACGCCATTTCAATGATTCGGTCGATTTCTTCAGGACTCATGGTTTGATACGAGGTGCTTTGTCTGGTTTTGCATATTCAAATCGCTGAAGTATCGTTCCTTCGGTGTAGGCATCTAAACCGATACAACCAACAACACCCGCTTGAGTTAAGTCGGCAAAGCCGTCGCTTGAGATAATTTCCTCTGGGTATTTTATCCACTGAACTTCACCGATTACCAAGTTTGTACCATTCACTTGAATTGGGATATTCTCTTTAAGAATTAACCCAAAGGATATCGGGGAGGAGCTTACAAGTGGCGCATGAAAACCATCGATATAGGTAGGGTTTAAACCCGAAGCGTCAAATTCAGAGTGTTCTCGTGCATATCGGGCTGAGGTTTGATGGGCAGCTGCAATGTCTTTTTCTGAGATTAAATTGATCGTATATTCTTTCGTTTGAAGAATGTTCTCGTAGGTATGACGCTCCACGCTGTCTGGCCTGAAGATCACACCGAGTAACGGTGGGTTTGACCCAATATGAACTAAGGAATTAAAAACGGCAAGATTCGACTGATTTTCGAGGTTTTTCGTACCGATTAAACATACATTTTTATGCCCTACAATGCTGTTGAAGTATTGTACTTTAAAGCGGGATTCAAGTCCATCGTAGGTTGCGCGATTCATTAACTGCATGACTAAATAACTAATTAACGGGCCTTTTGTTTGCCGCTTGTGTAACTTTTGCGACAATCTAATTCAATTTCAATACCTACCTTTGTTTCATGGAAATTTTTGGCTATCTCGCGTCGTTGGTAATTGGTGTTTCACTCGGACTAATCGGTGGAGGGGGGTCTATATTAACGGTGCCGGTGTTAGTTTACCTTTTTCATGTGGACCCGGTGAGTGCCACAGCGTATTCCTTGTTTATTGTTGGTGCTACAAGCCTAGTAGGCGTGTTTCCTAAGTATCGTTTAGGGGAAGTTAATTTCAAAACGGCGTTAATTTTTGGTGTGCCCTCCATAGCAGCTGTGTTTTTAACACGTTTCTTTCTTGTGCCCTTAATTCCTAAGGTCTTGTTTTCCGTGGGTGAATTCCAATTCACGAAACCCCTCATGATGATGTTGCTTTTTGCCGTTCTTATGGTCTTTGCATCCGTATCCATGATTCGAAAACCTAAAAAAGACAGCGCAAATCAAGGTCCTCAAGTGTTTAATTATCCAATGATTATTGCGGAAGGGATAATCGTGGGATTACTTACTGGATTAGTTGGTGCAGGAGGAGGCTTTCTAATTATACCGGCACTTGTGATTTTGAGTAAACTACCGATGAAGCAAGCAGTCGGAACGTCTCTGTTAATTATCGCTGCAAAGTCCTTAATTGGCTTCACCGGAGATTTAGGTAAAACCACCATGGATTGGCCCTTGTTATTGCTGATATCTGGTTTGGCGATTGTTGGAATTTTTATTGGTTCAATACTAGCTAAACGCATTGCGGGTGAACGATTAAAGGTCGGCTTTGGATGGTTTGTCTTAGTCATGGGGATTTATATTATCGTTAAAGAGCTCTTTTTCGCTTCCCCTTCCGCACATTAGTTTTAACGTATCTTTGTATTATGAAAATTGAACAGATTTATACCGGGTGTTTAGCTCAAGGAGCTTATTATATTGTTTCCAAGGGTGAAGCAATTATTATCGATCCCTTGCGGGAGACCGCGCCGTACATGAATAGATTATCTGCGGATAACGTTGCCTTGAAGTATATCTTAGAGACGCATTTTCATGCAGATTTTGTTTCGGGTCATGTGGATCTTTCTAAGGCCACTGGCGCTCCAATCGTTTATGGTCCAAACGCAGCACCAAGTTTTGAATTCCATTCGGCCACCGATGGGGAAGTATTAACCTTTGGTGGATGCAGTATTAAAGTGCTCCATACACCCGGGCATACCATGGAATCTACCTGTTATTTGTTGACCGACGAGGAAGGAAAACAAACCGCCTTGTTTTCGGGAGACACCTTGTTTATCGGTGATGTGGGCCGTCCAGATTTGGCGCAAAAGGCAGCTTCCATGACTCAAGAAGAATTAGCAGGTACCTTATTTGAATCCTTACGTAATCAACTCATGCCTTTGGCGGATGACATAACCGTTTACCCGGCTCACGGTGCAGGCAGTGCCTGTGGTAAAAACATGTCGAAGGAAACGTTTGATTCTCTAGGTAACCAAAAACAAACGAATTACGCCTTGCGGGCAGACATGACCAAGGAGGAATTTATCAAGGAAGTTACCGATGGATTATTACCTCCACCGGCGTATTTTGGACAAAATGTTGCGATGAATAAATTGGGGTATCAGCCGTATGAAGAAGTACTATCCAAAGGCTTAACCCCATTGAGTTCGGAGATGCTTCGGGCAATGGACGACGATGTATTATTCTTGGATACGCGTCCTGCTGCGGAGTTTGCACGTGGATTTGTTCCGGGAAGCATTTTTATTGGATTGGAAGGACAATTTGCTCCATGGGTAGGTGCCTTGATTCCGAGTGTAACGCAACCAATTGTTTTGATCACTTCTGATGGTAAGGAGGAAGAAACTGTTCAACGCTTGTCCAGAGTGGGCTACGACAACGTATTAGGTTATTTAAACGGAGGAATCCAAGCGTGGGATGGGGAATTAGATGCAATCAATCGCTTAGAGGCTTCTCAGGTTGAACAAGGATTGGGTTCTGATGAAGTGCTCATCGATGTACGTAAACCAGGCGAGTACGATGCAGAACATTTAGCGGATGTACCGAGTATTCCATTAGATTATATCAACGAGCGCATGGCTGAATTCCCAAAAGATAAAGCATTGGTATTGCACTGTGCGGGAGGTTACCGAAGTATGATTGCCGCATCGATTTTGAAAGCACGAGGATATCATCACGTAACAGATGTTATTGGTGGTTTTGGAGCTTTGTCAAAAACTTCACTACCGAAGACCGCTTATGTTTGTCCGAGTACCTTGAAATAAGGAAGAAGTCAGCTGCAATTACAACACTTGTTTAACTCACATTTAATTACGACCTTAGTGTTCATGAATATTAAGCAATACATTGAAATCGACCCAGAAAAACGATTTGGTAAGCCCATAATCAAGGGTACTCGTATTTCTGTTGCTGATGTTTTAAATTGGTTAGCGAATGGAATGACTCGTGAAGAAATTATTCGCGATTTTCCAGAATTAGGTAATGAACAGATTAATGCATGTCTGTTTATTGCTGCTTCCAGAGAAGGTCATCTAGGAATAGCATCATGAAACTGCTATTCGATCAAAATATTTCACACCGTTTAATATCTCAAATTCAAGACATCCTACCCGAAGCTAGACAGGTCAGGCAAATTGGGTTAGAAAATTCTTCAGACAAACAAATATGGGAATATGCAAAAGAACATAATTTCACAATTGTGACTTTTGATGGTGATTTCTATGATTTTTCCCTCGTTTGGGGACATCCTCCAAAAATCATTTGGATTAGAACCTACAGCCAGACTACCAAAAATATTGAGGAAATTCTGCGTAAACACATGAGCACCATGATTGACTTTCAAGATGATAAAGAACTTGCTTGTCTTGAAATAATACATGCAAACTAATAGCAAGCTTGCAAAAAGTTACTCTTAATTCTTTTTCGTAAGTACTTGAAATCCAAGTCCGGCACTAATGCCATATTGGGCGATGGAAACAGACGTTAATGGTGTTTTTCGAATCCATCCATTGCTGTAATTTATTTCCGCGAAAAAGTGACAATATTTTGAAAAATAAAAACTTGTGCCTCCTTTTAGCATATACGAGGGGCTAACACTCCATTGGTATGCTACAGGAACAATCAAAAAAGGTTGTTGAGCCATTTCTGATATTGCAATTCCCGGTTCGGCATGAAGATCAAATTTCCAATTCCTTTTACCTAAATGATAACCAAACCCAGCATATATGGAGGTGTAGTTTCGTGGAAATTTTTCGGGTGAATTGGTGTACAAAAGTTTTCCATTTGGAGCCATAATATTGCCTTCTCCGCGAACACTGATACGGTTTTCTAACACATATTCTACAAACCCATTGATCAAGGCTACGGTAGTTTGTTGGGTATAGAAACGCGTAGGGGAAATGGTAGCGCTGGCGCGAAGTAAGGAAGGCTGAAAATAGCATGGCTTTTCTTGGCTATATACCAGGGTGTTTGCGAGCAAGAATAGGCCTATTATCTTCTGGTGAATCCCCATAGCTTGGCAATTTTATAGTTTAAACTTAAGGTGACCAACACATGTCCCGCCAAGGATGCTCCCTTGTGTTCATGAAAACTCAGTGCACCTGTAGTAAAATCATATTCGGTTTCAATGTGATTACCTAAGTGTATCATGTACTGCCCGGTAAGAGAAATGTCAAACCTAGGAGATAATTCCAGGTGTGTTCCAAGTCCGGCTTGTACCGCAGAACTCCAACGTTCGGCCGACATGGGTCCATCCAACGGACTAACCTTCGCTTCAATCTTTGAATAATCAAAGCAATGACCAGCCAGTATGTACGGACGAAATTTAGGTTTAAATTCCTCTGTTTGACGGAAATAGTCAAGGTTGTTTATCGGATAAAATAAGACACTCCATCCGATGTGATAATCGGTGCGATGGGCATAATTTAAGATGTCGCTGGTTATGTAATCAAAAAACCAATCGGTGTTCACGGCATCGGAAAATCGTAAGCGAAATTGACCCCCTACACCGGTCCCTGTCATTTCGTTTTCATGGTCGTTGAATAAACTAACCGTAGTACGACCACCCAATGAAAGCATCCCTGCGGGATTGTACCTTCTGTTATCTTGGGCATTGGCTTGTAATACCCCAATTAAAACTAAGACTATAAAAATACGTTGCATGGATACGAAGGTAAGAAAGAATTTGATTTTGTATCTTCGCAAAAACAAATGGTATGCGGGTTTATTTAGATAATGCAGCTACAACGCCTATGGCACCTGAAGTAGTGGATGCAATGTGTGATGTGTTGCGAAATCATTTTGGAAACCCATCTTCTACGCATGAATATGGCCGTGCCTCAAAAGCCTTAGTTGAAACTTCCCGTCGATCCATTGCAAAACACCTGAATTGCCAGCCCTCCGAATTGTTCTTTACCTCTGGTGGAACGGAAGCAGATAACTTGGCTTGCCACATTGCGGTACAAGAATTAGGGGTAAAACGTATTATCTCCACCTCGATTGAACATCATGCTGTTGGACATACGGTGGAAATGTATCGGGACCGCTTTAAGGTTGAGTTACATAATTTAAGCCTTGATGCTCAAGGTCACATTGATTTGATGGAATTAGAGCGTTTACTGAAAGAACCTATTTCAACCTTAGTTTCTTTAATGCATGCCAACAACGAGATCGCTACCTTGATACCCTTGGAACAGGTGGCTGCCTTGTGTAGAACACACGGGGCATATTTTCATTCCGATACGGTGCAAACCATGGGGCATTATGCCTTTGATTTGAAAGCCTTGGATATTGATTTTCTTGCGTGTGCAGCGCATAAATTCCACGGACCAAAAGGCATTGGATTCTTGTATGTGAATAAGCGTATAAAAATGACTCCTATGATTTTAGGTGGAGCGCAGGAGCGTGGATTTCGTGGAGGAACAGAGAATATCTCAGGAATCGTTGGCCTTTCAAAAGCCTTTGATTTAGCATATGAGGATGTACATGCGCATCAGGAACACGTACAAGACTTAAAAACCTATATGATGGAGCGGTTGAAAGCGCACTTTCCCGATCTTTTATTTCATGGAGACACCACCCCCGAGGGTTCGCTATACACGGTATTGAATGTTTGTTTTCCAGCAACGGACAAAGCCAGTATGCTGCTGTTTACCTTAGATTTAAAAGGTGTAGCGGTAAGCGGCGGCAGTGCGTGTACTTCAGGAGCAACGAAAGGCTCACATGTATTGGAGGGGATTGGTGCAGATATGAGCCGTCCAAATGTTCGCTTTTCCTTTTCTAGATACACGACCAAAGAAGAAATTGATTTTGCGTTGGAACAAGTGTTTTCTGCCTTTGCTGTTGCCTTAGCCTAATGAGTACGCCTAAAAACGTATTGTTTTTAGCTTCTTGGTATCCGAATCCAAGCAATCCCACCTTAGGTAATTTCATTCAAAAGCATGCGGAAGCAGCATCAAAATCCAATCATGTAACCACACTTTCAGTTCATTCCAGGGAAGGAGGGGAGTTTATGGTGGAAAAAATAACCCGTGAAAACTTGTCAGAGTTACGCGTATTTTATCCAAAAGCAAGAGGTCTCTTTAAGCGTTTAGTTCAGTATGCTCGATTTAGAAAGGCGCTAGCCTTGGGAATAAGCACGTACCGTCAATTGGTTGGCGAACCCGATGTGTTGCACTTGAATGTTGTTTTTCCCTTGGGATTATTGGTTAAAAGGCACTTTCCAAGAACTCCGCTTGTGATCACGGAGCACGCGAGTGGCTTGCACGACGGACCAAACGCCTATCCCAAGTGGATGCTTAAGCGCATGATTCCGGTGTATCAGCATGCGAAAGCGATTCTACCAGTGAGTGCCAATTTAGGAGATCGCATTAAAACCTTGGCAGGAACTTCGTATCAGGTGTTGCCGAATGTGGTGAACGAGGAGATATTTACCCTACCGAACGAATCAACTGCCAGTAAGCGCTTGGTGCATATTTCTACCTTGTATGAGGCCGCAAAGAATGTCCATGGGATGTTGCGGGCGGTGAAGCAATTATCAACAACGACGCAAGACTTTGAATTTCACATCATCACCGATGGGGATGCCACGCAGGCAAAAGCCTTGGCGAGTGAATTGGGTTTACTCGACCGTTTCGTGTTTTTTCATGGAACCATGGAAACCCAAGAAATTGCAGCGTTTTTGCACAGTTGCAAGGCCTTGGTGTTGTTCAGCAATTTCGAGAATTTTCCCTGCGTAATACCTGAAGCATGGATGAGTGGGGTTCCGGTAATTGCTACTGCTGTCAATGGGATTCCAGAATTTGCGCATGCGGAAAATAGCATCTTGATCGAACCACGCAACGAAGACCAACTCACCCAAGCCATGTTAGAGGTCTTAAATGGAAAACATTTTGACGCGCAGGCGCTTCGTGCCTATGCGATGGAGCATTTTAGTTATGCAGCCGTTTCCAAGCAATTGGATGAGGTGTATAAAACCCTCTAATTTTTGGAATAAAAAATCAATCGTTCCCGTTCCTCGGGATTTAAAATCCCGAGGAACGGGATGAGCACCCAATTCACAGGCGCATAAATAAAGTTGAATTTTAATAAGACCATTTTGCTTTTTATATAAAGCATTTTACAATATTGCTTTTTGTAAAAAGCATTTAATGATATTGATTTATTAAAAAACTATTTTGTATTTTTGATTCATAAAAAAAACTACTCAATGGAGGTGTTATTAGCAAAATCCTTGAAAAAATTGGCTTCTGTGAGTGAAAAAGCCAAACGCTTAAATTTATTTTGTACTACTGTGTTCGTTAAATCGCATATAAAACTATAAAATGGGGGAAGTTATTTTTTTAATCGCTATACTATCCTTATTGGTCATTGGTTACTTTAAAATGGGTGGGTTTTTCAAAAAAAAAGATGGTAGATTTCGTGGGGGGGCTAGAGAGGGTAAAGTCTCCTCTAGATTTATTATCAGAACAATTGTTATTGTAACCATAATTGTTGTTCTTGCCTATTTGTTTTCGCCGTGAGTATTTTTTGAATTTTGAAGATTACAAATAACCTTTCTGGTTCCCCCCTCTACCTAAACGAAAACCTACGCTGCAGAAAGTAACTGATCGTTACTACAACTACCGAAGCAAACACGTTGCACAACGAAGCATTCCATGCAAAGGTATCCACCATGAGTTTAATGAGGATCCAGTTTACGGTCGCAGAAATTAAGGCACTCAATCCATAGCGGAAAAACTGTACCCGGCCCTTCAATTGACTTTCAGTAAATACCACATAGCGCATCATAAGGAACCCAAATAAAAAACTAAATACACCACATGCCGCGGCAATTACCGTATAACTGTGCACCGGGTGCTCAAAAAAAGGCAGTTCCACGGTTTTACGGTTGATAACCCAATGGTCAAGCACCCAAAATAATACCCATCCCAAGACTAAATTAGTAGATCCAGCTACCGCGTAGTAATAGGTGGTTTTGTCGAAGATTTTCGAAACCAGGGGGTAAAAGAAATCAAGGAAGGCGCGGATAATGCGAATCATATCATTTCCATTCTACTTCATAGCCGGTGTGCCTACGAATATTTAATACTAAATAATGATCTATATACAAATATTGGCCACGAATTCCAGTGAGTCGGCCGTTTACTCGCGGTTCTTTGTCGAGGGTTAAAGAGGCCACTTTTTCTGGGTAGGCCAATACGGGATAATTGAACGAATACAGGGTCTCATCCTCGGTGAAATATTGCCCAATGTCCTCCGGCAGTTGGTCCAATAATTTCCATTTCTCTTCCACTAAATCAATGGATTGTTCTTGTATATCCCGCAACATGTTTTGCCAATTGGTTTTGTCGCTGTACATCTCTTTGAGGGCGACTTCAATTACCCCGGCAAGGTAACGGTTCGGAGTTTCCGCTAAGATGATGGCTTCTCGGGCGCCTTGATCAATCCAACGGGTGGGCATTTGTGTTACGCGCGTTACGCCCACTTTTACTTGGTCCGTAGCCGCCAGGTACACATAATGCGGTTGGTTGTGGTTTTTTTCTTCGTAGGCTAAATCCCTTCCTTTCCCTAAATGGGCTTCACACAATTCCGGGTGCAAGATGCACGGACTGGCCTCGGGTGCCGCTAAAAAACACGGATAACAGAATCCTTCACCAAAAGATTTATTTGTGGATTTTGAACATTTCCTGCAGACGATATTCCCTGTATATTGAATCAGGATTTCTGTTCCAATTCGTTCGTTTAGCGAGGTGCCATCGGCTAAAAAATACTGTACCGTATCCTCATGTTTGGTATGAAGTTTTTCTAAGATCATTCCCTCGGTAGTATATTCATTTTATCCGCGAAATGATAACAATAGTCGCGAAGGTCTTCGCATATATTTCCCTCACCCGTAGCCTTTTCAAAACTGTCTGCCATGGTCAATAAGGTTTGATGAAAGAATTGTTTCATTTCATCCACGGTCATGTCTTCGGTCCATAAGTCTATGCGTAAGGTATTGTTTTCTTTGGCATCCCAGAGGGATAAGAAAAAGGCTTTAGTGGGTGCGTCTTTGTGCCCGCTATCGGCCGCAGACCATTGGATGGTTTCAGGAACATTGTTTTCGTTCAATGCCACAGAAAGTTCGATGGTAGATGTTTTTTTCATGTTATTTTTTTTCAGGCGCCTCATATCCCTGAAGGATTTTCAGGTAGGGCGTTTGTTGTAATTGCGCTAAGCTAAGGCTGTGTTGTTCCATGTATTGTTTTACCATTCGGTACCCTAAAAACTGTCCCATCCGATCCGGGCTTTCTTGTGGCAATCCACGGGTGAATGGTCCTTCATGCAATAAACTTTGCTTGGCGTCTTCGCCCGTATTATATAGCAATTGCTCGTCAACGATGTACTTCCAAAGTGCGCCCTCACTGGCCAAGGCCCAATCGTAATCTTTGCTGGTATATCGGAGGATTACCGCCTCTTTTTCCTGGGGTAAGCAAGCTGAAGCAATAAACAACAACTTACCCCAACGGATCATTTCCGTGGCGTAGTTTTCTTTGGTTTCTTCTATGTAATGGGTACTTAACCAACCAATTACAGCGTCTCGTTCCATGAATTGGGGAGCCATACCTTCTTTAATCCAGGAAAAGAATCGGTCGTTTGGCAATTCCTTGATGACATCTGTTTTATCGCCTAAATAGCGTTCCAATCCGATGGCGATTGATTTTTCTGAGCAGAAGATGGAGCTAGTAAATCCTGAATTTATCCAGAAAACGTGCTTCGGAACAGGAGATTTTTTGAAATGAAATTTCATTCGTTTGAACGCATCGCTCAGGGATGCTTGGTGGGTTGGTAATTTTTTCCCAAATTGATTCTCGATGCGTTGTTCCAATCGAATCACGAACGGATTCTGGTTGTACTGATTCATGCCATTGATAAAGCTAGTATCAGGGCTTAATCTAATCCCATAGCAGTATCCAAATAAATATCCGGCAATGTCTTTATCAAGCTGCCCCAGTTCGTTTCGATGGCTAAGTTGTATGTTTGGACTAGGGGTAGCAAGTACCGAATCGCTGTTATGAAACGTAAAGGGTAGGGTAATATCGCTTACATCTACGTCATACGGATTGCTGTTGCATGCCGAAAGAATAAGAACCAGTGAAAATAAAAGGAAGGAATTTCTGAAGAAACCCATGGAATTGTATTATTTTTAATTTTGTCAAAAATACTATATTCTAAAACCTTATGAAAAAAGTCGCTTCTTTTTGTTTATTGAGCTTGATGTTAAGCTTATTTACTTATTCCACACTCGCTCAAGATTCAGCTCCTCGCAGATTGCAAGCAGGTATGACGGGAAATTTTGGAATTAATATGGTAAAACCTACAGATTCATATTTCAAATCTACACCCTTTAATCATGATCTTTCTGTAGGAATGATTTTAAATACCAGCTTCAAAAATGCACCTAACTTGGGTATTTCAACTGGTCTTGAATTGGAATTCACTAAATTGAATTATAAAGCGGCTGACTCCGTATTTTATCGCTACGCCGGAGCAAATATCTTGCATCAAGATGAACAAGGTGGTACCGCTTATTTATTAACGGATCGTCAATATAGTACTGTTGGAATCGCTATACCTTTAATGATGTTGTTTCGAATGGACCCAATTGGCGATTGGAAGATTTTTGGCAAGTTCGGAATTAGAAATTCAATTATGATTTCGCAGCGAATCAACGACCGTGGGTTTGATGTGGG